>BJGN01000169.1 GCA_014190515.1 Bacteroidota bacterium | reverse complement strand
CATAAGGGAAGCAGACAAGATTATAGATTTATAAAAAACAGATACCCATTCAGCACCATGAAAAAGAATGCGGGGATGATTAATTTGAAATCATCCCTGATTTTCAGACGGGTAAGGACTCCCAATAACATGAGGAGCGAAAGCCCACCGGCAGATAACAGGAAGATGGGTTTTACGAAGTAGCCTACAAATAAACCCATCGCACCTAAAATTTCCAGGGTAGCTACTAAGGTTCCGAACTTCGCTAATCCAAAACGGCTGAACTCCAATTTCATCTTGTTAGACATGAAATAGGTAATACCGTAGATAAGAAAAGAAAGACCACTAAGTGCCACCAAAAAGTTATATAAACTCAATGATTAAGCATTTTGGTAAATAAGATAAATACATAAGGTCAAAAGAAATAAAGAGGGAAGATGTTTTTGCCACGGATTTTTGACCTTAAAATGAAAATATTGGGCAACAATCATTAGAAAACCCATAGCTGCAGCTGAAAGAACAACGTATTCTTCATGCCAGATGCTCACTACCAACAAAGTAGCCAATACAATTTTTGATGTGCCTACTATGGTTCTCATCAAATCACTTAACTCATACTGTTTGAATTCCTTGACGATATTATCGAACCTGAATACCCAAACAAATAGAATGGATAATGCGATGACTACTTTTACAATGGTTTCTAAAGTTAACATATTTACTGTTTTTGAATGAGCTGTGATTGAAATTCATTTGAACCAATTATTTGGACTCGCAGTAAATAAGTACCAGAACTTAAATTTTTAGAGGCAATACGTTTGACTGTTTCGTATCCGGAATATAATTCCCTCAACCATTGCTTTCCCTGTAAATCAAATAATGAGAGTTCAACGTTTGAATGCTTGGGAATGTTTAAAAATTCCAGTGAAATATCTTCCCGAAAAGGATTTTCCAATACCCTGAACAGATTGGCAGGAAGTTGAATTTCCCTATTGGGTGTGGTACTATTTGAAATATAAGGATCTGTTTGAGCTTTCCACTCATTCCAGTTAGAAATGCCATCTTTATCGGGGTCATCTGCCCCAATAAATGCAGTAGTAAGCAGCTCTTTAAATTCCCAAATATCAGGCAGACTATCCTTGTCCAAATCTTCTGCAGTTCCCGTAAATTTACTGTAACTCTTGTTAAGCGAAGGCATACGGGTATTTACCTTTTTTAGATAATCTCTGAGTTTGATAGTCAATTCTCTCGCCTTTGTGGGAAATAAAGACGATAAATCAGTTGTTTCGCTTATATCTTTCTTTAAATCGAACAGTTGAATTTTATCCGCCTCATAATCGACCAGTAATTTATAATCCTTATCAATCCAGGCAGATTGAGGAAAAGTATTGGGATTAAAATGCGGACAATGAAGTACCAGATCCTGTTGATTTCTGTTAAAAGGAATATTCAGTTGTGGTTTAAGCAGTGGAACCAAACTCGTACCATCCAATAAAGGAGGCAAAATAGCATTGCCGTTGGTGGCTAATGACGCGATAGTAGGAAAAAGGTCATAAGCAATAACAGGTTGCGTTTGGTAGGTATTTGCAGCAATACCAGGACCGGAAATGAAAAAAGGCACTCTAATACCCCCTTCCTGAGTGGAAGATTTTCCACCTTTCAATGGACTATTATTCCCGCCGGCACCATTGTCACCTATATATATTATATAAGTATTTTCCGTAATATTTAATTCCTTTACTTTATTTAACAAGGTATTTATACCCGCATCTAAATCCTGAAGCATTGCTCCATATTCGGGATCTTTATGTCTTCTACCCAATGGATGTTTCAATAGGTCTTTCCATTCGTCCACCGATTTTTGTGTAGCTTCAGTAGGGCTTCTTGGCGCATGGTGTGACAATTGGACATAAAAAGGTTTGCCCTGTTTTACGGCATCAGACATAAATATACAGGCAGAATCGGTAATACTAAAAATATTCCTCGGATCTGATTGAACTAAGCCATCATGGTTGCCGTCTTCGTTACTCGTTTCCCCATCTCCCCTGTCAAAGCCATGAAAAGCGGGCCCTTTTCCCTGAATATGCCATTTGCCATAATGTGCTGTTGTATAGTTGAGACCTTGTTTTTTAAGCCATTCTGCAATAGTCGTCAAAGAATCCGGAATAACTAATTCCGTTTTAGCCTCCAAAACTCTGGTTCCAGCTTCTTGCGTGTTGTCTGTAAAAGTAAAATGAAGTCTGGACGTCGATTTACCTGTTAACACACTTATCCTTGTTGGGGCACATTTAGGTGCTGAGGCATAACCCTGACTAAAAATCATTCCCTTTTTTGCTAATACCTCTAATACAGGTGTTTGATAATAATCGCTTCGGGAATCAACCTGACTTGGATCCATTAATACAGACGTTCCATTCCAGCTTTGATCATCGGACAAAATAAATATGAAATTAGGCTGAGATTGTGCGTGGAGGGTAAACTGCCAGCAGAGGAAAAAAAGGATTAGGAAACGGTACATTTTCTAGGTTTATCGTTAAATATAGGTATTAGATACCGTAAGGAGCAGAAAGTTTAAACCTTTAATAGAAAGTAAGATAATAAACTTAAGAAGTAATCTTATTTTAGCGATTTGGGTACAAGAAAACGATTGACATTTAACCAATGGATAAATGCCTCAAACCAACGATTACTGGTTCTGTTGGGATTCCCTAAACCAAAACCATGCCCTCCATTTTGGTAAAGATGAAATTCAACCGGACGACCTGCTTTAAACCAGGCATCGATAATACCAAATTGGGAATTAAACAAAAAATCGTCAGTGGCAATCACATTGAACATGGGGGGTGCATTTTCAGGAACTTTTACCGGCCCCATACCCCCGTAAATAGGTCCAATAAAGGCTAATTTCATTGTCTGGGAATTGAGAGTAGCATGCATGGTCAATCCAGCGCCAGCAGAAAATCCAATCATACCGATTCGATTTATATCAACTCCCCATTCCGATGCATTTTTAACAATCAAAGCATAGGCTGCCTCAGCGTCTTCAAGCTGATTGGATAAATCTCTTTGTGCCGGTGGAGAGGGAAGCGTATTCTTCGATGTTTCATCAGGTTTTTGATGTGCAGGGCGAGGTCTGTTCATCCAAGCAGCAAAATCATCTAAAGATACATCCGTAGGATACAATCGATATTTTAGAACAAAGGCAGCAATTCCTTGTTTTGCAAGAGCTTCTGCTACTTCCCAACCTTCATTTCCCATAGAAAGCCAGCGAAAGCCCCCTCCAGGAGCAACAATAACTGCAGCTCCATTAGCTTTACCTTTTTCAGGTAAAAATGGAGTCAGAGTGGCTGTAGAAATATTTCTTGCCATAGGATCTCCCCATTGACGAAACCAGGATTCTTTTGATGGTTGATCTTCCACTGTTCCAGTACCTAAAAGAATAGCATTAGGCTCATTAGGCGCCTCTAAAGGATATATGGTTCCATCTTGGGCATAACTCATCGAAAAGAACCATTGTACGCCTAAAAAAAGAATAAGTTTGAGTGGTTTCAAATAATTTTTACACATGATTTTACAATTTTAAGGGTTTTTAGGGGTTGTGTAATAAAAATATTCCTAATTTATAATATTTCAACAATTAGGAAGATTTTTTTAATCGGTAGTTTAACGTCGATTATAAGTTTTTTTAAACCTAAGGAACTTTTTTCGATGAATTACATCAAACAAAATATCCAGATCATTTTGTTTGATGTAATGGATAAAGGCGTTTTTACTTTTTGACACTTCATAACCAAAGAATTACAAATTTTCAAATAAGTTTATTAAATAAAAAATCCTGGTTTTAGATATAACTAAAACCAGGATGGTGTATGATATATAAAAAGACAAGGCGTTTAAATCATAAAGTGTATCTTAACATACTTATAACAGCTGATCCTGTTGCATTTACAGAATTTATATAAATATAGGCCCTATATTTTTTGTCAGCTGTCTCCACCCAAACACCAGCTTCTGCTCTAAGTCCGATGGCATAATTAGGCATATCTGTCATGTCAACACTAGTCAAATCAATGTCATCTACATATATACCAAATTGGAGATTTGCAAGATTTCGATCCTGAAGACCAAAAACTTTCCTAAGTTTAGTGCTTTTTTTCAAACCTGAAGGTAAAGTAACACCAGGTAAAAAGGTTGCATCAGCACCAGGAGAAACTAACCCATGAGTAAAGGATGTAGGACTAGCTCTATAGAGATAAACCAAATCTATTTTATCTGGTATAGCGGCAGCAGAAGTGGCATTATAAATTGCCATATCTTCAATTGAAATAAAAGCATTTGTGCCATTGGAAACAGTAAGATTCTTTTTGATACTCATCTTTGAGATATTATATGGCCCCATTTTGTAAGATGCAGTTTTTCCATCGCTACTGTTTACTGAAAAAGTAAAGGAAACCGTTTGACCTTTTGCTTCATCAGGTACAATGTAGTAATATCTAAGTGTTGCCGCGTTGGTATCAACAGTGAAAGTAACTTTCGATGATTTGCCAGCGTCAACTACCGTAGAAGGTGATCCAATCGTAACAGGGATATCAACACCCCCTGAATTGGTATAATAGGACCTGTGCTCTAAATAGGTGCCAGTTCCTCCAGGAATTGAGGCTTCAACCTGTGCCGATACTAACTTACCTTGTGATTTTGGTATGGCCATTGCGTATGCAAATTCAATAGGTAAACTTGCAATACTTGGTCCAATCGTCCTTTTTAAGCAATCATTTGTAAGTTGAGATATTGGTTCAGGTAAGATATATTCTTCTTCCTGGCATGCTGTCAAAGAAGTCAGCAAAACCCAAACCAAAAAGAAAAAATTAAAATTTCTATATAGCATTGCTTTTGATTTAAGTGTAGATATTTTACTGATACTTTATGATTAATTTGTAAGGTTTACGGACTAACCTGTTTCCTGAAACAACCGTAAAAATCTTTGAATCAGCCAAATTTGAAAGATCCATTTTACCTGTTATTTTGGGATCTAATTTACAATCTGTTGCCAAAGTAAACTGAGGATAAACATTTTTGAGATCCGTTCCAAAAAGAACCGATACATCAATCGTCTGTGCAACGGTATCAATGACTGCAGGTGCTGCTCTAACCGTTACAAAATCAGCACCCAGTAATTCAAAATTACTTACAAAACACTCACTCCTGAAGGTAATTAACAGTCCGTCTTCGTCTACAAAACTATCCTTTTCACAAGAAAAAAAACTACCAGTCAATAACAAGACAGTTAAAATTATTTTAAAATATATAGTCATGGCTTACGATTAAAATTCTTTGTTATGTAAATATTTAGGTTATCGCCAGGGAATATTTTGCGTTAATTTTGGATTGCGGTCTCTTTCGTTTGGTGGTATCCTGAAAATATATGCCTGCTGATAAACCAAATCTGACGCATTCAGGTAATACCTGGTAATATCCGCTCCCCAGGTATCTTTTTTCCAGACACCGACACCACCCGGAGGTCCCCAAACTTTTTCGATGGCTCTCCATCGTCTTAAATCAAATCCACGGTGACCTTCTGCAACCAATTCAACGATTCTTTCCTGCTCAATAGCATCAAAAAAAGCAGATTTACTTGCATATTTTGAAGGAGCTAATGGAGGTAATGCACCTCTTGCACGGATTTTATTTACACCCGCTATGGCATCAGGAAGGGGACCACTCACTTCATTTGAGGCTTCCGCATACATTAAAAATACATCTGCCAATCTCATAACTGGAAATGCATAATCTCCTTCACTTCTTCCTAATCCTTCATAATTTCTGACAAATTTCCTAAATACATATCCATACAATGCACCATCTGTATTGTAAGAAATATATTTTATACCTCCAATGGTAACATTTGCAGCCCAGGTTTTATAAATAAATGGAGAAAATCCGGTTGACTTCAACGCGG
>BJGN01000168.1 GCA_014190515.1 Bacteroidota bacterium | reverse complement strand
ATTCACGTGCGGGGAGATGAACGCTTGGATCGCTTTTGATTATTTAAAGGAAAGTTTTCAGGCCAAAAGTTATTCAGCGATAGAAATGAAGAGAGGTTCTGTGAACTTGCTTACGCGCAACGATTTCGATATCAGCACGATGCGACAAAAAGCCAACGAATGGGTGAATCCAGGTTTTTACACGCGCAACGTTTGGTTTACGGATAAAGACGAAAACCAAGCCTTATCCTTGCGTTTTACCGGGGATGTTTTCTATGATTATCAGTCGCCATTTCAACGGGTTCGAATTCTTGAATCGTACAAATATGGTAAAATGCTGGCCTTGGACGACATGGTTATGACCACGGAGAACGATGAATTCCACTACCATGAAATGATTTCGCATCCCGCGATGTTCATGCACCCAAATCCCAAGAACGTACTTGTGATTGGCGGAGGGGACGGCGGAACAATTCGCGAGGTTCTTCGACACAAAGGCGTTGAAAACGTTACGATGGTTGAGATCGACGGAGCGGTGATTGAGGCATGCAAAGAGCATCTACCTCAAATCGCCTCATCCTTCAATGATCCAAAGCTTACTTTACTGGTGGACGACGGAATTGCCTTCATTAAAAATGCAGCACCGGGAACCTATGACGTCATTTTGGTGGATGGATCAGATCCAGTTGGTCCTGCCGAAGGTTTATTTTCCGTTTCATTTTATCAAAATTGCTACAATGCTTTGAAATCGGACGGGGTTTTAGTAGCCCAAGGGGAATCACCTAAGTTCAATGAGAAGGCATTCTGTGAATTGAATCACACCTTGCAACATATTTTTGGTCAGGATAAAGCACCGGTTTCGCTTTTTTTTGTTCCTACCTACCCTACAGGTATGTGGAGTTTTCAGTACGGATTAAAAGGCAAGGTGAATGCAACACAACCACTTGACAGTACAAGCATTGATGCCTTTGTACAAAGCGAAGGACTACGTTATTACAACAGTGCACTGCATACGGGCAGCTTTGCCTTGCCCAATTTTGTTAAATCCTTGCTTTTAAAATAAACCGTGCTTAAATAAATACCTAAAGAATGAATGTGTCAGCGAACAGGGTGGTAACCTTAACTTACCGTTTAACGAATCATGTAACAGGAGAAACCATTGAAGAAACCAACGAAACCAACCCCTTGGTTTTTTTATACGGAGTAGGAAGTATGATTCCCGATTTTGAAGCCAATTTAAGTGGATTAAACGCGGGTAGTGCTTTTGATTTTTCGATAGCTGCTGCACAAGCCTATGGCGAACCCATGGAAGAGGAAATCGTAATGATTCCCAAAAACGTTTTCCACGACGAATCTGGCAAGTTTGACGAGGCCTTTTTTCAAGTGGGAACTTTGGTGCCGATGTCGGACGGTCAGGGACACCAAATGCGCGGAAGAATTCTGGAGATCACAGAGGAGGTAGTTAAAATGGATTTTAACCACCCATTAGCTGGAACGGACTTAAGGTTTGAAGGAAACATTCTCGAAGTGCGGGAGGCTACAGCTGAAGAGCTCGATCACGGGCATGCTCACGGACCCCACGGTCATCAGCACTAAAATTAAATAACAATTTCATTGTCAATTAGATAATTGGTTAACTTTGTATGTTATCTTATTTTTAATTGAACAGCTATGGCTACCGTTTTTGAAACAAGAATCATAGGAAACATCGGTAAAGATGCCGTACTAAAATCCATGGATCGCGGAATTATTGCCATTAATTTTCCCGTTGCTCACAATAAAAATTGGCGCGACAAAAAAACGGGGGCTTCCAAAACTAAAACTACGTGGGTTAATTGCACCATTTGGAAGCGAGAAGGAAGTAATATGCGCATTGTCGATTTTCTAACCCGTGGGACGATGGTAGAATTAGTTGGAACTCCGTATGCCAAGGGTTACGCCGCAGAGGATGGTAGCATTCGTACGGAAATTCGACTGAATGTTACCGGAACGAACATACTTCGTGCCGCTCACCGAACCGAAGATGATTCCGATGACATCCTTGAAAGTGAAGACTTTAACGCGTTTAATGATGGGGCATTCGAGGATTTCACCCTTCATGACGATGATTTTTAATAAAAAAAACATCAAATCAATTTTCATTTTTAGAAAAAACACTATCTTTGCCGTCACAAAATTCCTCCTTAGTCATGACGAAGCAAAGCTTGTCATGATGCCGACCGGAAGCGTCGGCACTCAGTTGGTCAACTGATTAAGGTAGCAACATATTAGGATATTCCTCCTTAGTCATGACGAAGCAAAGCTTGTCATGATGCCGACCGGAAGCGTCGGCACTCAGTTGGTCAACTGATTAAGGTAGCAACATAAAAGGACATTCCTCCTTAGTCATGACGAAGCAAAGCTTGTCATGATGCCGACCGGAAGCGTCGGCACTCAGTTGGTCAACTGATTAAGGTAGCAACATATAAAAGGACATTTATAAGGACATTCCTCCTTAGCTCAGTTGGTTAGAGCATCTGACTGTTAATCAGAGGGTCGCTGGTTCAAGTCCAGCAGGGGGAGCAACTAAAACCCAGTTAAACATTGTTTTGACTGGGTTTTTTGTTTTTACAAGGTTTTTTAAAAACGTTGTAATAACCCAATAAAATGCCTTTTTTAGATTGTTACTTGCAAATCTGCTTGCAAATTTTCAGGGATTAAACACCTAGAAATGGCAACCATTAAATTACATTTAGATTTACGCAGGCAAAAGAAAGATGGCACCTACCCTTTAGTATTTATGGTAGTTTTTAACTCCAAACCCATCCACATTAAAACTGGTATTTCTCTTTCACAAGATGAATTTGATTTTAAAAATGCACTGATTAAAAACAAACCAAAACTAAATCAAGAACTTTATGAGCGGGAATGTATTTACAGGGACAAATTACACCGCTTACAATTGACCTACTCAAGCAGCCCTTTATCATGGAATTCTGCCCAGATTAAATCCTTTTTGGAAGAGCAAGAATCTTCAACAATAACTTTGACCGCATACTGGGAGAAAATAATTGAACACCTACTAAAGTGCAAACGTTATGGAGGGGCTAAAGTGCATAGAACTAGCCTTAATGCAGTAAAAAAGCACCTTGATATTAATATACCTATTCAAGACTTTAGTTACTCTATGCTAATGGCATTAGAAGAAGCATTTTTCAGAACAGGGGTTAGTGTTAATGGTATGGGGGTTTATTTTAGGAGCCTCAGATTTGTATGTAATTCTGCTATAAAAGAAAATGTTGTTGAGACCTCTTGGTACCCCTTTAAAAACTACAAAATAAGAAAAACACCAACTGTCCCAAGGGTGCTAAACTTAAAAGATTTAACATGCTATTTCAACTACCCTATTGATGCACAACATCCAGATTTTTACTATTGGAATATTGGGAAGTTGTTATTTATGCTGAGGGGTATAAACATTACAGATTTACTGCTGCTGACTAAGGACAACATAAAAGGTGAATACCTCATCTATAAAAGAAGAAAAACAAATAAAATATACAGCATCAAGATTAATGAAGCCATTAGAGCCAGTTTAGCATATTGTCATGGAAATAATACCTTGTTAGGTTTAATAGATCAAGAAGCGCTAAACTCCCCAAAAATAATTGAGATACTTACCCAAAAAAGAAAAACCATTAACCACCATTTAAAAAAAATTGGTATTAAACTGGGGATTCTTGAACCCATTACCACCTATGCATTTAGGTATAGTTATGCAAATGCCGCAAAGCAATTAGGATATTCTAAAGACCTCATTGCAGAAGCTTTAGGACATGAATATGGCAACAGTGTAACGGGAATATACCTAGAGCAGTTTGATTTAGAGATAGTTGACAGCATGAATGAAAAAATTATTGCTGCAGTGCTGCAAAATGAGAATTAATTTCTTACTTTGTGTAAGATTCATGCAATGAGGCTCCTTCTTTCTTTTTTATTTATTTGTATTTGGCAGGTATCATTTTCTCAAATGACCTTTTCTGAAATGAAAAATATTCAGAAGATGGACTTAAATAAGTTTGAAACTTATTGTTTAAGCAGGGGCTTTGAATTTGATGAAACAATTGATGATGAATACAACTTTGGAATGAGTTATGTTAAAGGTAATGGAAGTAGCACTAAGTTTTTAACTTTCTATGAAGTATTTTTTATTGAAGAAAAAAATGTTGTACAATATCAAACATCCTCATCCTCAGAATATTTAAGTTTTAAATCTCAAATTGAAGGAGCTGGATTAAAATTAACAAATACATTTACAAAATATGAAAGGCTCTTTAAAGAATATAATGATTTAAATTATGAGGTCATTTTGGTAACAGGTAAAAGTTCTGATCCAAATATTGATTTTTATGAGATTCAATTAAAAAGGAAAAAATTAAACTAGTGCACAATGATTAAGAATAATATTAAAAGCTACACTTCAATATTTAGCATTTTCTTTTTATGTTTCAATCTCCATTCCCAAACAACTGTTACTGATGTCAGTGGTAATATTTACAAAACAGTAAAGATTGGAAATCAAATTTGGATGGCTGAAAACTTAAGAACGGAGAAGTTTAGAAATGGGGAGCCATTACCTGAGGCTAAACGTCATGATGAATGGGAAAAAGCAGCTCAAAAGGAGGGTCCTGCTTTCTGTAATTATGAGAACAATAAAGAAAATGATCTTGTTTACGGTAAATTATACAATGGTTATGTTCTAAATGATAAAAGAGGTATTGCACCTGAGGGATGGCACATCCCCACTAAAGAGGAGTGGGAAATATTAATTAAGTACTTAGGTAAAAATTCTTCAAAAAAAATAAAAAGTAAAACAGATGATTGGGGCCTTTTAATAGGGAATAATAAAAGTGGATTTTCAGCTCGCCCTGCAGGAAATAGAAATGAAAGTGGGTTTATAATCACTCATTCAAAATTTTGGTCAATTACAGAAAGTGATAATAGAATAGCTTACGGTGTTGTTATATATGGAGGGAGTAACCCTATGGTACAAAGAATCATTAAATATGAAGGTTGTTCTATCCGCTGCATTAAAGACTAAAAAAATGAAAAAAATAACTTCCCCTCTATTTCTTGTTGTAATAGTAACAAGTTTATTTTTTGGTTGTACTCCTGACAATCCACCTCCAAACCCACCAGCTAATAATGGAGTAGCTGTATCTTGGCAAGCTACAATAAATGGTGTTTCTTATAATTATAGTGACACATAACTAATTTGCAACCAACAAATTCCCAAGGTAACAATGAGGGTGAGTGCCTTTATTTTCTACCTACTATATCACTTAAAAAAGGAGGTCCTTTTACTCCAGGAGATGATATAATCATCTCTATTCAACATCCTGAAATATTATCTGTAGGCACCTATAATATAACGACTAACAATAGCCCTCAGATGGCTGTTCAAGTTAATAACATTACAGTTGGACATTCCTTTTATCCTAATACTAATGTTACACTAAACATCACAGAAGTTTCAGCTACTGCTGGAGGTTTAATAAAAGGAAATTTTTCTGGAGTAATGGGAACTTCACAATCAGGTGGAGGAACCATTCCAGTTTCAGGACAATTTCAAGCTCTCAGAGGAATTTAGATTATGTATTCTGTGTGAGGGAAAGCATATCACACTCCCTCACTCTCCACTCTTAATTAACCTTTAGAAGTTTCCATATTTTCTATGGCTTCTTTTATATTATTATATATATAGCTAACTGCTGTTTTGTTACAGTGCATTACAGCTTTTTTCATTTTGCTGCGCAGCGCTTTTTTATACAACTTTTAATAGACAGTAATTTATTATTAACCCTTTAAATTATTGTTTTATGAAGTTTGTAGCCTTACCCTTTTTCAAACAACGCATAAATATAATAATTTAATAATTCATTTCATCAACTAAGGTTTGACCTGTGAATAACCAAGGACTTTGACCGTTCAAAGATTTATGAGGGTGGTTTTTA
>BJGN01000167.1 GCA_014190515.1 Bacteroidota bacterium | reverse complement strand
CCCATTGAAACATTGGGTAAAGGTGATCCGAATAGCAAAGTGGCTGCCTTTAAAAAGGAGGTAGATTTTGCCCTTTCAAGCAACTAACTGGTTGCAGGTAATGTCCAACCTTTTTGCTTGTAAACTTCTTTACCATTGACAAGTACACTCGTAACCCAAATAGCCAGGCCAACAAATATGGTGGCTACAATAATATCTCCAAAAGATCTTCTTCTATCTTTAGCGTCAGAAAATTGTGCCAGAATAACGACAAAAGCTAATATTACATAGACCAATTTGAAAAAACCAATAACCAATCCCAAAGCAAGATTTTTGTTATGAAAAATGGCGTTGTTGAAATTAAAGTATAGCAGATAAAGCGATAATAGTCCCAAAACGGGTGTTATAACATAATAAATAATAGCCTTTGCCGTCTCTGATTCAATTTTTTCTTCCTGTAAAAACACGTAAATCATAAGTGGTGTTATCAATGCTCCTACAGAGATAAACAAGTCTTTTGTGTCATAATATATGACCACCTTTTTTGCAGCTCCCGCATAAAAGATACCAATAAACAGGATGAAAACGGCAAGACCTAAAAGTCCGTTAATATTTGAATTCGTATTTTCCATATAGCATTGGTTGATTATATTTAGCTAACAAAAATAGATTATAATAGGTATATTTGATACATATCCTAAAAATTATTGAAAATGAGAACCTTTTGCTTGCTCTTTTTAACCTGTTATTCTTTTTTGGCCATTGGTCAGGAAACGGTTAAACCTACCCCTAATCTAACCTTGAAAGTAGATGTCAAGACCATAGAAAAGCCGGTTGAAAAGGTGTTTGTTACTTATTATAACTATGCGACAAGCCAGCGTTTTACTGATAGTGCCCTGGTTTCAGAGGGCAAAGTTGCTCAATTTGAAATGAAATTAGAGGAGCCCGTTCTTTCCCAATTGCGTGTGGTTTATACAAAAAGTTCAGATACCGCAAAGGTGCAAATGATTAATTATGCCCGGGATATATTCAGCGTATATCTGGAGGAAGGAAAAATATTGGTTACAGCCAATGATTCTATTGGAAATAGCACGGTGACTGGTTCTGGAACGCACGGGGAGTACACTGCCTTAAGAGCTAAAGTTTCAGCCTTTGATCTAAGTTTCAAAGCGCTTAATGAAGCTTATATGGTGGCAAGAAAGGCAAAAGATACACCGACGATGGATAAATTGGAACTTTCTATGGACTCATTGGATAATGTGGTAAAGGAAAGTATTTATCTGCCATTTCTAACCTCGCCAATGAATAAATCGGCTGTTACCATTTATGCTTTGAATCAATATGCAGGTTATGCCATTGAGGCTTCTAAAACGGAGCCTTTATTCAATCAATTACCTGAGAATATCAAAAATTTGCCATCAGCAAAAATGATGAAAGATAGGATTGATAAGGCTAAAATGACAGATATTGGTCAATATGCTATCCCATTTACGCAAAAAGATACCGCTGGCATGGATGTGAGTCTGTCTTCGTTTAAAGGTAAATATGTATTGATTGATTTTTGGGCGAGCTGGTGTGGTCCCTGCCGTCAGGAAAATCCCAATGTCGTCAATGCTTTTCAAAAATATAATGAGAATGGTTTTACAGTGCTCGGAATTTCTTTAGATCAGCCTAATGCAAAAGATAAATGGATGAAGGCCATTTATGATGATAATCTTACATGGACACACGTGTCAGATTTAAAATTCTGGAATAATGAAGTGGCGAAAGCCTACGGAATTCAGGCTATTCCACAAAATTATCTGATAGATAAAGAGGGTAAAATTATTGGAAAAAACTTAAGAGGCGAAGCTTTGCAATCCACATTGAAAAATCTGTTTACCTTAAAATAATAAACCACCATTCCTCATAAATGAAAAAAGGTATTCTTTTTCTCTTATTGTTTATAAGGGCTGTAAGCATCTTCTCTCAATATGAATCGCTGGGGTCGTGGAATATTATTAATGTAAAAGGCACCTTAACAGAGAAGTGGAGTTTTTTTGCAGAGGGTCAGGTACGCTCATTAAAGTATTACGATGATTTTCACTACCATGAATTTAAAGGTGGGTTAACATTCGAGGTTAATAAATTTTTTAGGGTCTCTCTGGCTACTGGTAAATATGATACCTATAAAGAAGGGGGTGATTTTGTGCTGCCTAAAAAAAACGATGAGTTCAGAATATGGCCTCAATTATTTCTGGTTCAACCCCTTGGAAAATTTATCATAGAACAGCGGGGTAGGGTAGAAATGAGGTTTTCTACCAATGGGTATAGAAACAGGTTTAGGTATAGGTTAGGTGTAAACTATCCTTTTGGGAAAAATAAAAAAGGTTTTAAACCCTTTCAGTTATCGGTAAGTAATGAAATTTTCTTTACGGACAATGAACCTTATTTTGAAAGAAACCGATTTTTTCTTTCCGCTAATTATAGAATTTCCTCCTTGTTTTCCACTCAATTGGGCTATTTGAGGCAATTTGATTACAAAATCAATGATGAAATCGGACGCACATTTTTTTTGGTTGGTGCCTATTTTGATATTGATTTTAGAAAATAAGACATCTTATAATGTGAGTCCGCCGTCGACATTTATACAGGTACCTGTAATAAAACCAGCTTTTTCGGAAGCCAGAAAAAGGTAGGCATTAGCAATATCCTGTGGTTGCCCTACACGTCGAACGGGCGTCCTTTGTATTAATTCTCCCATAAAGTCCGTTCCTAAAATAGCGGTCATGTCTGTCTCAATAAACCCAGGAGCAACGGCATTTACAGTAATTCCCTTGCTACCCAGTTCCTTTGCCCAAACTTTTGTCAATCCAATGAGTGCTGCTTTGGTCGCCACATAGTTAGATTGTCCGAAAGAACCATAATGAGCCGTTACCGATGAAGCATTGATAATGCGTCCATATTGTTGATTCACCATGTTGGGAGAAAATGCTTTTGTACAATTAAAAACGCCGGTTAAATTCACATCAATAACATCTTGCCAATGTTCAGGCGTAAGATTTTTTAAACTGGCGTCTCTGGTTATTCCAGCATTATTTATTAAAATATCAACCTTTTTAAGCTGATTTATTATTTGTTCGGCTACACTGAGAACTTCATTATAATGAGCCGTATTGACTTTGAAATAGTAGCAAGGAAATCCCTGAGATGTCCATTGATTAATCGCCTCTTTTGCCTTTTTGTCGTCAATATCTAAAATAACAACGGTGGCGCCGTTTTTAAGAAATAGATCGGCTGTTTCCCTGCCTATTCCCTTAGCGCCACCAGTTATAACGGCTACTTTATGTTGTAATTCCATAGAATTAATAGCCCCAGGCCTTCATTTTATCGTAATTTTCCTTCATACAAGCCATGGGATCTACATTTTGGTATGCTTCCTGCTCGATAATTAACTCGGGTTTATTTTTCATGGTATCCAATACCTTAAGTATATCCTGAATGCCCGCGATACCTTTTCCGATAACCGTACTTTCATATTTTTTAGGATTATCGCTGATTAGTATTTCATCCTTTACATGAATAGATTCGAAGCGACCTGGATAAGCGTTAACAATATCTATGGCTTTTGCTCCACCATTGTACAGGTTACCAGTATCGAGTTGTTGCATAACCAGATCAGCATCAGTACCTTTCAACATAATGTCATATAAGGTACGGCCATCGAATTTTTCGCTGAATTCAAAATCATGATTATGGTAGCCAAATTTCATACCCGATTTCTTGCATAATTCTCCGGACTTATTGAAAATATCCATTTGAGCCATAAAACTATCGTACGATTTACGCAAAGCTGCATCGAGATATGGACTTATGACAAATTTTTGCCCCATAAAAGCAGCATCCTCAATGGTATATTTCCATACATCAGTAAAATCTTTGGTGGTTTCATTCCAGTGAATTTTATTTAATACGGTGTGACCGCTTGGCATTTTCATACCTAAATCTGTCAGAATCTTTTTAAATTCAGCAGGCGTATAGCCGTAGAATTTTCTGTTTACATAGTTGGCATGTTCCACAATGTTATAACCCATAGCAGCAAGTTTTTCCAAAGTCCCCAATGGATTCTCCTTCATTGCCGCCCTGATACTGTAGAGTTGAATACCAATCCTTTCCTTTTTCTTTAAAGAAAGGGCGAGGGATTTTTCGTTCAACAAGGCAGCACCCAGAAAAGTGAGCGCGCTATTTTTAATGAATTGTCTTCTAATCATACAAAAGATTTTTTAATTGAAGCCTTTAAAATAACAAAGAAAAATTCATTTTCCTCAATTTATTTGATATTTTTAAGTACTAAAAGAAACCCCATTTAACGTAAACACCTAAAAACACCTTTTCTTGATGGTAGTAAATTATGATTTGAAGGCGCAAGACCTTGAAAAGCAACTCTATACATTTTGGCAATTATCCGGGGATAAAATCATGTCGATAAAGGAATCTTTTGACCCTGCTTTGGGTACTCCTGTGTTTACCGTTAACGGAAAATATGCGACGCGAGGATGGACAGAGTGGACACAAGGTTTTCAGTATGGCTCTTCTGTTTTACAATTTGACGCAACTCGGGAAATTCCTTTTCTTGACTATGGCAGGACGGAAACACGAGATAGAATGGCGCCTCATATTAGTCATATTGGAGTCCATGACCATGGCTTCAATAATTTAAGTACCTATGGGAACTTATTAAGATTAATGCAAGAAGGTAAAATCCCCCACAATGAATGGGAAATGGATTTTTACAAATTAGCTTTAAAAATTTCAGGGGCTGTTCAGGCGTCAAGATGGACTTCGATTCCTCAGGGTGGGTTTATACATTCTTTTAATGGTGCTCATTCACTATTTGTTGACACCATCAGGTCATGCCGTATTTTAATGGTTTCTCATAAATTAGGTCATATATTGCAAAGTGAGGGGGATGAGCGTATCTCTTTGTTAGAGAGATCATTAGAACATATCAAGGCTACAGCTAAATATTCTGTTTTTTATGGGGAAGGAAGAGATCGCTACGACGAGTGGGGTAGAACGGCTCATGAAAGTGTGTTTAATGTGAAAGATGGTCAGTTTAGATGCCCGAATTCGCAACAAGGTTATACGGGATTTTCTACCTGGACAAGAGGATTAGCCTGGGCGATGTTGGGCTTTTCGGAGGAAATAGAATTGTTGGAAGCTATGCCTGAAAGTGATTTTTCCTTGAAAAATGCTAAGGCAGAGATGCTTTCTATAATGTTTAAAGCAGCTAAAGCTACCTGCGATTTTTATATTAAAAATACCCCTTTATGCGGGATTCCTTATTGGGATACAGGTGCCCCTCAACTTTATAAATTTGGTGATTATCTCACCCGTCCCGCTGATCCTTATAATAATATTGAACCTGTTGATAGTTCAGCCGCTGCCATTGGAGCGCAAGGATTATTAAGATTGGGTCAAATCTTGAAAAATAATGGGGAAACCGAGTTAGGCACCAAATATTGGCAGGCAGGCTTAACCATCTTGAAAACTTTATTGTCAGACCCTTATTTAAGTACCTCACCCGATCATCAGGGTTTACTTCTACATAGTATTTATCATCATCCAAATAATTGGGATTATATTTCGGAAGGTAAATCAGTTTCCTCTGGTGAATCATCTCAATGGGGTGATTATCATTTCAGGGAAGTTATCCTTTATTTGCAAAAATGGATGAACAAAGAGGCATACTATACTTTCTTTGGGTGTTTGGATAAACCTGTTTAACATGGATGATTTTTCGAAACTTTGCCTACATACCTTTACGAATAAGCCATGGAACCTTTCCCAATGTATTGAAAATTATTCAAAAACCGGGATTAAAGGTATTTCAATATGGAGAAATGTATTAGAGGGTCAAGATCTTAAAACAGTTAAAAAGCAACTGGCTGAAGCTAATCTTTCCATTGTTTCCCTGGTTAGGGGTGGTTTTTTTCCTTCGGTAAATGCGTCCGAAAGGGTATTGGCGATAGAGGAGAATATGAAGCTGATAGAGGATGCGGCTTTTTTAGGTGCTC
>BJGN01000166.1 GCA_014190515.1 Bacteroidota bacterium | reverse complement strand
TCTTGTTTTTTATCTGGATGATCTGCTGGCAGAGAAGAATTACCAGGTAAACTCATCCCCATAGCTTCAATGGCTGAAGCCATGGTATTGGCCGTGTACATACCCCCACAAGCACCCGGGCCTGGGCAGGCTTTCTGAACAATTTGCTTGAAATCTGCATCGGTAATGGTTCCCGCTATTTTTTGACCTAATGCTTCAAAGGCTGAAACCACGTCTAATTTCTTGCTTGCATGGCAACCTGGGGCAATGGTACCACCATAAACCAATATAGAGGGACGATTTAGACGAGCCATAGCCATCATTGCTCCAGGCATGTTTTTATCGCAACCCGTAACCGCAACAATAGCATCATACCACTGTGCGCCTGCAACCGTTTCAATGGAATCGGCGATTAAATCTCTACTAGGTAGAGAATAGCGCATACCCGTCGTTCCCATTGATATGCCATCACTTACACCTATAGTATTGAATATAAGACCGTATAAATTGGGTTGAACCTGAACCCCTTCTTTGATAACTTTAGCCAAATCATTTAAATGCATATTGCAGGGATTACCTTCCCATCCCATACTTACAATACCTACCTGTGCCTTTTTCATGTCGGCCTCAGTCATCCCAATAGCATAAAGCATGGCCTGTGCGGCCGGTTGACTTACGTCTTGTGTAATCGTTTTACTGTATTTATTCCAAATGATAGATTCCATGTAAAAAATATTTTTCTTTTTGACGGACGTAATTAATGATTAGTCACTTTAATTATATTCCAAAACTAAACATTGATGAACCTTACCTAAAACTTAAATTAGCGATACTTACGATACGGCAAAAGGCTGAAATATATACTAATATACTCATTTACAGTGTTTTAAAATAAGTTTTCTTACAATAGACAGGTAAAATTAATATCTTGCTTAGAAATGATATCTCAGGGTAATTCCAGCCTGTATTTGTGATAAGTTGGTCACTCCATTAGCTGTTTTGTTTCCTGTGGATGGATTATTAAGTAAATTTATTAACCCCGGCCAGTTTAATCTCGAAAAAAAATAGGTATTGGCGAAGGTGGTTATAGTAATGTTTTTGTTCACTCCTATATCATAGCCTAAACCTGCCCCAATATTCGGTTTGATTAAATTATCCGTAATATTTGAGGAAGGGGTTTCTACCGTGTTTGCAAAGTAACTTACTCCTGGTGAAACATTTAAAAATAAACCTTTCTTTAAGGGATTACCTTTTTTTGAAAAAGTTGGACAATCGCAATCTCCCTCAAAATCAAGAAAATATATATGGGTATTGAGCTGAAAACGAAGCGTTTTATTTATAAAAGTCCCCAAATCTATAATCTGATTTTCAAATAAAGCACCACCTATCTCAGGAACAAAAGCTATTCTATAGTTTTTAAGGGAAATTTCATAATTTAGACTTACAAAGTAAGAATTTCCTGGTAAGTCGTATGTTGTACTGTTATTAAGGTCTGTTATAGCCCAGCCTGCTGCATTATTTAAGGTACCACCAATTGATACACCGATTTGTGCAAAAGATGGTAAAGGGAAAAGAAACGCAAAGAAAAAACACCATTTTTTAATAATATACATAAAGCTTGTTTTATCTCTTTTAAACGAAAATGTTCTCAATGTCGTGTCCTTTTAGGTTAAATATTATCTTTGTTCCCTAATTTGAATGTTACGCTTAAATATGAAAACAAAATCACTAAGGCCTGATAAAGTTAATGTAATTACTTTAGGCTGCTCAAAAAATAAAGTAGATTCCGAAAATTTGATTACCCAACTTAAAGGTAATGATTTTGACGTTTCTCATGAGACAAATGAAAAATCTGATATTATTATAATAAATACCTGCGGTTTTATTGATCTTGCAAAAGAGGAATCCATTCAAACTATATTGGATTATGCAGAAAAAAAGAAAGAAGGCGAGATTAAAAAATTATTTGTTACAGGTTGTCTTTCTCAAAGATATAAAGACGATTTAGAAGTTGAAATTCCTGAGGTTGACGCCTTTTTTGGTACCTTGGAAATGCCTTCTTTGCTGGCAAAGTTAAATGCCGATTTTAAACACGAACTGGTAGGAGAAAGGTGGATCAGTACCCCAAGTCATTTTGCCTATCTTAAAATTGCAGAGGGTTGTAATCGGACCTGTTCTTTTTGTGCTATTCCACTCATGCGGGGAGTCCATGTGTCAAGAAATATTGAAGATATTGTTGTCGAGGCTAAAAGTTTGGCAAAAAGAGGAGTTAAAGAGTTGATGCTCATTTCTCAGGAGCTAACTTATTACGGTCTGGATACTTACAAAAAAAGAATGCTTCCTGAATTATTGACGAAATTAGCCAATATTGAAGGAATCGAGTGGATTAGACTCCATTATGCTTACCCAAGTAAATTTCCTCTTGAAATTTTTGAGGTAATGGCTGCTCAGCCCAAAATTTGTAATTATTTAGATATGCCTCTTCAGCATGCTCAAAATGACGTTTTAACCAGAATGAGAAGACAAATTACTGTGGAGGAAACCAGAGAATTGCTGGAAAAGGCAAGGTTTTTAGTGCCCGGAATAACTCTAAGGAGTACTTTTCTAGTAGGATTTCCAGGTGAAACAGAGGCTGAATTTGAAGCGTTGTGTGATTTTATCGTGGAAGCATCTCTCGATAGAGTGGGCGTTTTTACCTATTCTCATGAAGAATCTACCCGCGCTCACGCCTTAGTAGATGATGTCCCTGAGGAAGTGAAAATGGATAGGGCCAATAGAATTATGGAAATTCAAAGTGCTATTTCTTACGAAAAAAATAAAGCTAAAATTGGAAAATCATTCAAAGTTTTATTTGATAAAATTGAAAATGGTCACTTTGTTGGTAGAACCGAAGGTGATTCGCCTGAGGTCGATAATGAGGTTTTAATTCCTGTAAAGGGAAATTATGTTAGATTAGGTGATTTTGCTGAAGTGATGATTACTGATGCTTCTGAATATGACCTGATGGGTATTTTGAAGTAGGTTAATATTTCATAAACTTTGTTGGTTATTCTTTGTTTATGTTAAAAAATATGGCATTGCTAACTAAATTTCAGTTTAATATCGAAAAACCGTTAGTCCAGGCGGCTATCATTATTGCTTCAGTTTTTGTCGTCAATATTGGATCCTTATTTGTGATAGCAACGGGTTTGATTGAGGTTACTCATCGCTTTCCCTGGTTGAATGCTGCTTCCTTTATGCTTTTTTTTGCTGTTTTAAACAGTATATATTCAATTACAGCAAAAAGTGTTCCTCATTATTGGGGACTGTCAATGTACAGTTTCATGATTGTGGCAGGTGTTTCTGGCTTGCAGGCCTGGGCTTTCTCGGGTATTCCCATTATAGATGCGGGTTCGTATATGTGGATTTATGTAGTTGTAACCTTTGGATATCTCGTTTTCCTTACCATTATGGCTATCCTCAAGAAAGTAGTTGCTTTTGCTGAAAAAGAAGAATGGAATAGTCCTAAAATGAGGCCCAGAGGTTAAATTTATAATCGCCAAAATATTATTTTATGCTTTTTCTGAAATACGCTTTCTTGTTATTGTTCCTTGGTGTAAGCTTTGAAGCTTATAGTTCTGAGATGAAAACAGATACTATTAAACCCATTCGAAAGTCAGACAAAGAATGGAAGGAATCTTTATCACCCCAGGCTTATTATATCCTTAGAAAAGCAGGAACCGAAAGGGCATTTACAGGTAAACTTTATAACATAAAAACAAAAGGAACCTACATTTGCGGTGGTTGTAAATTGCCCCTTTTTTCCTCTGAGACAAAATTTAATTCAGGAACAGGTTGGCCAAGTTTCTGGCAGCCTATCAATAAAAAACATGTGAAGGAAATAGAGGATTTTGAATTGGGTATGGTTAGAACGGAAGTTAGGTGCGCACGATGTGACGGACATATAGGTCACGTTTTTGATGATGGTCCAAAACCCACCGGATTGAGATACTGTATGAATTCTGAAGCTATGTTGTTCACCGCCTCAGAACAAAAGAAATAGTTTTAATGAAGGCGGTTTCCGCTTAATTCTAAACTCTGCATGATTGCTGCCTCTTCCATTAAATAAGATTCCCATCTTGATTTAACTTTCTCTGTAGGAAAATATAATCTAGCAAGGTCTAAAAATAAGACATAGTGTCCAGCCTCAGACACCATAAATTTGTAGTAAAATTCTTTTAAATAAGGATCTGTCAAATATTCATAAAGTAATCTGAATCTTTCGCAGCTTCTGGCTTCAATCAAGCCGCAAAATAATAATTTGTCAAGAAGTCTGTCTTCCCGGGAGCCCCCTTTTTGCTGAAATGCAATAAGCTTATTTACATATAAATCTTTCCTTTGTGTACCTAAATTGAATTGACGACGTTCAATTTCTGCTAAAACCATGCGAAAGTGTCCCCATTCTTCAGTTACAATGGGTGAAAGTTCTCGAACCAGTTCTTTTTTATCTGGAAAACCCTGAATCAAAGATATACAACTTACCGCTGCTTTTTGCTCACAATAGGCGTGATCAGTCAGTATATCTTCTAAAGATATTTCAGCTAAATTTACCCATCGTGGATCTGTGGGAAGCTTTAGCCCAAGCATTATTAAGGGAACATTTTTTTTACCTTTTTCCTTAGGTTTTATCATTTTAATCTAAACATTTTAATTGACGGGAGAAAAAATCTATGTTATATACTGGATAAACCTCAAAACCAGCGCTCCAATACATACGAATTTCCTCGAGCTCTTGTTTTCTCAAAATATTAATCTGTTGATTATCCATTTTATATATCATCCTATAGGTTAAAATGTCTTTATCTGTTTCGTATTTGCCTAAATCTAATTCACCAGCTTTTAATTCTATGATTTGTCCGTCAAATAATTTTAGCGTGATTAAACTATTTTTTTCGATAACACCATAGGCTTCTCTGGCATTTGGATAAGCAAATCGAAATTCTATGGTTAATTGCTTTTCTCTTTTACCTACGGATGACAAAAAGGCTTCACAGCGCAAGTACTCCTTTTCAGGAAAAAACAACCTTAATCTTTCATCAGTGAAAGTAAATAATAATTCTTTTTCACCATCTCTTCTCCAGTCAATACCCTTTGCATCTAATCCTTCATAAGCGTATTGGCATATAGAATTTGTATTGACAATATAATCATTCGGGCTTAGGCCGATATTTTGTCCATAAAATGCGAGGGGAGAATCATTTGCAAAAAAATCGAGATTCACCATATCTTCGGAAGCAAAAACAGTATTAAGTTCTAATTTTCCAGAGGAGGTTTCAGGTTTAAACAGCCTTAGGATATCCCCCTTCATTCTTAAATCTTGCGTAATTAATAAGTCAGATTGAGCTTCTTTTATAGTTCCTAAAGAAGTGGCTGCCAACTGTTGAGTTTGCGTTAATTGGTTTAATAATTTATTTAATTCTTCAGCGGGAACTAAACTATTCTTTTGTGCAGCAGCTATTTTGTTTTGTAATTCTTTTTCCTGCTCTGCCATAGCTTTTGCCCTTATATCAGCATAATACATGGCATCTTTCGCCTGTTGTATTCTTCTATTTACCAGTTGAAATACTTCTTCCCGGGTAATTTCAATTGGATTATCTAATGGTGTTACCTCCTGATTTACAACAGGATAATTATCTCCTGATAATTGCCTTTTATGAAAGTATCTCCAGGTTCCATCGGGAAAAACAATAATTCGTTCTCCAATTTCATTTTGCCTGATTTCCTGACCGAAGAGGATTATCGGTAAGAAAAGGTAAAAGATGTAAGAAAGAAAATATTTTCTATGCATCCGTTGGTAGGATTTTTTTAAATGTTAGATATACAAATATAGGTAAAAGTCCCTTTTTTTTACTATTTTGCAACCATGTATATTTCATTTCTATCTAACCTCTTTTCTTCCTTTTCCATAGGATCAATGACCTTTAGTTTATTGGATCTCATTGATTTTTTTATTTTTATTTTTATCATTTACCAAATTTACACCTTGTTGAGAGGGAATTTTGGTTACGGATTATTCCTTGGCATTCTCTTTTTATTTGTCATTTGGTGGACGGTTAAT
>BJGN01000165.1 GCA_014190515.1 Bacteroidota bacterium | reverse complement strand
ATAAGGGAAGGAATAATTCCCAATCCAAGTCCTTCAAACAAACCATTAACAAATGGTAACTCTCTCGCTCCGTAGCGATAAATAGCAAAAACAGTAGTACTGCCGTGATAATAATACTGAACTAATGATGCATTAAATACCGATGCTAAACCGCCGACCAAAGCTGAAAAAATTAAGGGTAAAGAATAGCTAATCCAGGGATATATTAATTTTTTATTAAAATGAATAGGAATGGAAAATAAATGAAATGTAAGAACTAAAAACCTTAGAAAAGCCCAAAAGGTAATACCCATTAATCCTAAACTGATGTTATTAAACCAAAATAAAGGTATAGAGAAAAGTACTATCTGTAAAGGAAATGAAACTAAACACGAAATCTTAAGCCATTGGTACTTTTCTTCCAGGAATAAAGCATATTCTAGTAATTGAGCAGGAGTATTAAATAGGAAATAAAGTAAATATATCCAAACAAATGGAATAGTTGAAAAAGTTTGAAAAATGGAGATATTAAAATAGATGCTTAAACCGACAAAAAAAACAATAATTATGGTCAACAAGCTAAAAAACAAAAAAACTATGGAAAGCATTTTTTGTTTACTTAGGGTAGATAAAGAGGGATATAAATGCATAAGACCTTGGACAAGGCCTGAAATCCAGAAAAAACTTAGCGAAAAAGCAAGTATTTGTAAAAGCTCAAAAGAACCTATTTCACCTTTTGAAAAGTTTAAAAAGGGAAGTAAAAAGGCATAAAAAAGAACACTTACCTGTCTGCTTAGATTAAAAAACTGAAGCAAACGAATAGGTGTCAACATTATAACTCGATAAGCTTCTCGTTAAAAACGACTGAATAATCTTCCTCCAATTCTCTTAAAACAGGTTCATAGACCTCACGCATCACGGGGATTTGTACACCTCTCGCTGAAATTTTACCTTCCAATACTAACTTTACAAAAATTCCTAACGGGAGACCTACTGTTTTTGACATCGCGGTATCCTGACTATCTTCCCCCAGTAATTTCATGCTGGATATTTTCAAGAATTTTTTACCTTCTTTTTTATATTCCACCTCATGTTGCATGATGATCATGTCTTTATCCTTAGGCTGTAAAGCCCATTTTTCTCTTAGCAGATTTTCCAGGATTAAAGCTGGGGTGGCAAAATTATGTTTAATTTTTTTCTTTCTAAACAATCCGAGCCATTCTAATTGATCCATAACGGGAGAATTAGGTGGTTTATTTAATAATTGAGCTACCCTTTCTCGCAAGGTACCACCATTATATTGATCAACATAAGCATCTAAAAGCTCGTGATAAGTTATATTGCCTGAATCTAGTATGGGAAAATCAGCATCAGTTAAACCAATTTGAATTAACGCATCCCAGGCTTCACAAAAGCCAACGGCACGAAGAGTTCCTCTGATAATATTAGGGATTTTAGATAATCCGTAAACATCCATATAAAGGAGAGAATCCCTATTGGCATACATCTCGAAGGGACCTTCATTTAAGATATTTACTATTTTCTTTTCACGAAATAATCTATGGTAAGGAACATATTTTAATTTACTATTTTCAATAAACTGAGCTGTACCCTGACCGGAAAGAACGACATTTCTTGGATTCCAGGTGAACTTATAATGCCAGGGATTATCATCACTTTCAGGAGAAATTAAGCCCCCGGTATAGGAACGGAAGGAGCTAATCTGACCGCCATCTTCTTTGATTCCGTCGATAAGACGCATAGCAGACATGTGATCAATACCAGGGTCGAGTCCCATCTCTCCCATAAAGATAAGTTCTCTATCGCGTGCTTCGTCACCCAATCTATACATTTCCTGAGAAACATAAGAAGCGGTAATTAAGTGCTTTTTCAATTTTATACAATCATGGGCCACTTCTAAATGCAAATGGGCGGGAATGAGAGAAACGACGACATCAGCTCTGCTAATCAGTTCACGCCGGTCATTTACTTTCATTACATCGAGCCAGGCAGCTCTGGCCATTACATGACCAGCTATAAGTTTTTCCGCTTTTAAAGGGTCTGCATCAGCTACAGTAACATTCCAACCCTTAGTTTCTGCATTTTTTAAAACGTAATGAATGAGGGCACTTGAAGAAAGTCCGGCACCGATTATAAGTATATTATGCATTTTTATTATCTTTATGAAAAGAGAAAAAAAATTGGAAAAAACCATACAAATCCACTTCACAAGATTTCAGGGTATTGACGAAGTTCCGGACAAATATAAAGAATTATTAGACTCCGCCCGATTTGCTTTTCATAATTCTTACGCTCCATACTCCAGATTTAGAGTAGGAGCCTGCCTATTATTAGATAATGGACATCATATATTAGGTACAAATATTGAAAATGCATCTTATCCATTATGTATGTGTGCGGAAAGAAATGCTGTTGCCAAATTATCTTTTGAAGTACCCATTCAAAAAATAAAAGTAATTGCTGTGGTTGCAGATAAAAAAGATGCACTAGTCAGCCCATGTGGTGCATGTCGGCAGGTCCTCATTGAAATGGAGACAAGGCAAAAGAGTCCTATTGAAATAATTTTTCAAGGCGAGGAAGGTAGTTACTACTTATTGGAAAGTATTTCCTCCATATTGCCATTTAGTTTTTCTGCTGATTCACTACCTTAATTTTTTTCTTTTGATGCTCTAATTACAGCCTCGCCAAACAGGCTTAAACCGGTGTTAAAAATAACAAGACCAAACGTTCCCATCAATACCCACTCCCAGGTTGGGCTTCCATTCCATTTCCAAAAACCAGCTTCAATAGAGATAGACAGTCCCATACCTATTAATGCTAAACTGAAACCTGGTAAAAATAATTTTTTATAACTACTCATATTATTCATTGTTTACCTTTCTATTTGCCTCTTTAAGGTCTTCTGGCGTATCAATACTAAACAACGCTTCCTCCACAAATCCCAGATTAACGGTTAACCCTTCCTCTAACCAACGCAGTTGCTCTAAAGATTCAGCTTTTTCGTACAAACCTGGAGGAAGCTTCGATATCGTTTGTAGTACTTCATTTTTAAATCCGTAAATTCCGATATGCTGGTAGGACAGTGCGTCCATAAAATCACTTTTCTGATAAGGTATATCAAACCTGCTGAAATACATAGCTTCTTTTTTTTTGTTAAAAACTACCTTCACTCTATTAGGATTTAACCTTTGGGCCTTATCTGTAATAAGACAGGCTAAAGTGGCAATCCCATCTTTTGCACTATCTAGTGTTTCTATTAATTTTTTAATATCTGATCCTTTAATAAATGGTTCATCTCCCTGTAAATTGATAATATTGTATGAGGCAGGATACTTTTTTGCCACCTCCGCCACTCGATCAGTGCCACTTTGATGATTTTCGTCCGTAAAAGCATAAGGAATATTCATTACCATACAATGATTTACTATCCTCTGGTCGTCTGTAGCAACAATTATTTCGTCTAAAAAGGAATAATTTTTAATACTATCGTAAATATATTGTATCATTGGTTTTTGAGAAATTTTTGCCAGAGGCTTTCCTGGAAAACGAATTGATTTATATCTTGCAGGAATTATGACAATATTTTTTTTCATTATAAATACCTTTGTTTCGTTCATTTTGTCAAAATTGAAGAATAATTTACTTTTATTATCATTTATTTCGTTTTTTTTCCTGACCGAAGCAAAAAGTCAGCAAACATCTTTTCCTGTAATAACCACAAAAGATACAGTTTTTATTGGATATATGGAGGGTAAGTATTTCTTGTCCCATCTAATAAAAAAAGAGGATAATTTGAATAAGATTGCTTCATATTATGGAACGTCATTGACCGCAATCAGAGAAATAAATGGTATGACTGATTCTCAGGTGAAAGCAAACAAAACAATTAAAATTCCTATTCCATACAACCGTATTAAAAGTCCCGTACTGCGTAGCTCATCTGAAAAATATAGCTTTATCCCTGTGTTTTACAAAGTCAAAAAAGGAGATACTTTATATAAACTATTTAGAATTTACTTCCCAAGGGATTCTAAGGAGATTAAGAATATAAATTCGATGAGGATAAATTGAATTACATTGCTTCATATTATGGAACGTCATTGACCGCAATCAGAGAAATAAATGGTATGACTGATTCTCAGGTGAAAGCAAACAAAACAATTAAAATTCCTATTCCATACAACCGTATTAAAAGTCCCTTACTGCGTAGCTCATTTGAAAAATATAGCTTTATCCCCGTATTTTACAAAGTCAAAAAAGGAGATACTATATATAAACTATTTAGAATTTATTTCCCAAGGGATTCTAATGAGATTAAGAATATAAATTCGATAAAAACTAATATTATAAAGATTGATTCTAAACTGCTGATAGGCTATTATCCTGTACAACACATTGAAAAACCTTCAACTAATATTGTATTACAAACTAATAGAAATAAAGATACCCTTTCACTTACTTCTGATAAATCTAAAAACGTATTAGTTACAGTGTCCGGAGCAGCAAAAACATTTGATTCACCTTTTGAGAAAACAGAATATGCTTATGTACTTTCCAACAAAATACCAGAACATTCTGTTGTAGAATTAACAAATCCGATGTCAAATAAAAAATTAACGGGCAAAGTAATAGGCAAAATTCCACCTGGAAAATACCCTTTAGATATTTTACTTTTGTTAGCTAAAAATGATGCCTTAGATTTAGGTTTTTTGGATTTAAAATTTTTTGTATCTGTCAAATATTACAAATAGTATGAAATACTGTAAAACTATTTTAGAAACTATTGGAAATACACCGTTAGTTCAAATCAAGAAAATTATACCCGGTATTAAGGCAACGGTACTTATAAAAGTAGAAACATTTAATCCTGGTAATTCAATAAAAGATCGAATGGCTCTAAAAATGTTATTAGATGCAGAAGCTAATGGTAACTTAAAACCTGGAGGAACGATTATAGAATGTACGTCTGGTAATACAGGGATGGGATTGGCCATAGCAGCAGCAGTAAGAGGTTATAAGTGCATCTTTACCACGACAGATAAACAATCTAAAGAGAAAATTGACTTATTAAAAGCGTTGGGAGCTGACGTAATTGTGTGTCCTACCAATGTTCATCCTGATGACCCGGGTTCATATTATTCTGTTGCGAAAAGAATTAGTTCAGAAATTCCTAATTCATTTTGGTTTAATCAATACGATAACCTATCAAACAGGCAGGCTCACTATGAATCGACAGGTCCTGAAATTTGGGAACAAACTGACGGTAAGGTTACCCATATTGTAACCGGCGTTGGAACAGGAGGGACTATTTCGGGAACGGCTAGATTTTTAAAAGAACAAAATAAAGATATAAAAATTTGGGGAATAGATACTTATGGTTCAGTTTTTAAAAAATACCACGAGACTGGTATTTTCGATGAAAAGGAAATTTATCCTTATATAACAGAAGGTATCGGTGAAGATATACTTCCTAAGAATGTAGATTTTAGCTTAATAGATCATTTTGAAAAGGTTTCCGATAAAGACGGGGCCTTAATGGCAAGAAAAATAGCCAGAGAAGAAGGTATGCTCTTAGGCTATTCCGCTGGTTCAGCCGTAGCAGGGCTTTGGCAAATGAGGGCTGAACTAAAAGAGGACGATGTCGTAGTTGTTATAATTCATGACCACGGTAGTCGATATGTAGGCAAAATATATAACGATGATTGGATGAGGGAACGTGGATTTCTGGAGAGTGAATTAAGAGCAAAAGATATTTTAGCTAAAAAACTTAAAAAAGAATTTATTAGTATAAATCCAGATACCGCTATACAGGAGGTTTTAAGACTGATGCGGGACTTTGATATATCGCAGTTACCTGTGATGGAAAATGAAGAATGGGTAGGCTCCGTTGGAGAACAACAAGTGATAAGTGCTCTTTCTGAAAATCGTTTGCAAATTTCATCAGTGAGAGATATCATGGCACCTGCTCTACCAGTTGTTAGCGAAGACACGACGGTTTCACAATTAAGTAAGATAATTTCACGTCAGATACCCGCTGTCATTGTCAAAAAAACAGCAGGTGATTTCCAGATTATATCCCAATATGACTTAATACAAAGTTTATAGCGGGTGA
>BJGN01000164.1 GCA_014190515.1 Bacteroidota bacterium | reverse complement strand
GCGTCTGCCTGAAAGGATAATTTCAACTGATTCGCTTCTTTGAGTGAAAGTTGGCTTTCCCTTAAGGTAGTCACTAAACCAGCACCTTCTTTAAATTTTAATTCATCATTCTGAAGGATTTGATTAGAAAGGTTGATATTTTCATCTTGTTTAGCTATATTTTTTAAGGCCAATAAGTAATCATTTTGCGCGGTCAACCATTCATAAGAAAAGTCGGCTTGTAATTTTTCCAAATGCACCGATTGCCATTTGTATTCCAGTGCATATTTCTCCTGATTTTTCTTTTTCAGTCCTCCATCCATCAAATTCCATTGCATGCGGACACCGCCAAAAACGAAAGGAAACCAACGATTCCATACGGCAAAATCATTACTTAAATGCTGTGCATTTACATTGGTATAAAAATCGACCGTAGGTTTATTTATCTGCTCTTGTTTCAATTGATTCAAGGAAGCTATTTTCATGGCCAATCCTGTTTGAAGCAATTCAGGTCTTTTTAGGATATCATCCAATGGCAAAGCATCCGTGCTATTTGAAGAAACTTGATTTTTCAAATCGCCCATGGGTTCAATTTCACTTCCCACGGGAAGGCCGGTAAAGTAGGCTATTTCTTTACAACGCTGATGGTATTGCCTTTCCGAAATCTCCAGGTTACTTTTTGCTACGGCTAAATCTCTTTTAAATTTCAACAAATCATTTGGCAAAATGGTACCATTCGCAGACTGGACCTGGGCAATTTCCATCCAATACTCCGCTTTTTTCAATTGGTCCTTACTAATCTGAACAGCTTCTTTTTGCAACAATGCTTCAAAAAAACTTTTAGTCACTTGAAATTGAATCTCAATTTTTTCCTTTTCTCCATTGGATGCTGACAATTCTTTATTTTGCATCGCGAGATCAACATCGGTCTTAAACGTAGGATCTACCAACCGATAGCTACCCTCAACACCGACCAAAGCATTAAAGCGGGTTCCGAACTGAATTTCTCTATCTTCACCTGGTGTAGCACCTGTTTGAAAAGCCGCTCCAGGAATAATACTTGTTTGAAGCACCGGATTATATCTGACATCACCACTTGCTTTTATCTGGAGAGACCTTCTGGCATTTAAAATATTTATATCTGCTTGAGCCTGATCGACTTTCAATTTTTGAATTGAGAGTTCCTTTCTGTTTTTAATAGCCATGTCAAGGGCCTCTGTTAACGATAAGGACTTAACATCTTGTGCATGAATGGAAGAGCAAAAAAGAAGAAAGAAAAGAAGGTATATAGAATGGTTCATAGAAAATAAAATTAAAGGATTAGCCACGAAACACGGCAGAAGGTTCCAATCCTGTTATTCTTTTAACAGCAAACAGACTTCCCGAGAGGGCAATAAAAAGAGTAATCAATAAGAAAGTGAGTTCCAGCCAAAGTGGAAATTCAAAAATAGTACCTGCATTAGCAATGCCATTTTTGAAGCCGTTTACGAGGAAAAATCCAATGGCAAATCCAACTACACCAAAAATCATAGCCTGGGTAATAATCAAGCGGGCAATATATCCGTTGGTGGCACCAATGGCTTTAAGGGTTCCATAGTCACGAAGCCGATCTACTGCGGCAGAGTAAAGCGTCAGACCAATAATAACAAAGCCGACGATTAATGCAAAAATGATGAGCGTGCCGAAAGAAATAGCAATACCACTGGAGGAAAGCACCGTGAAAACCGTTTCTTTTCTAAAATCGGCACTACCCCATGCTTTAACACCATTCAGATTATTATTGATAAAATGAATGACCTGGGCTTCAGAAATATTGGGATTTTTCTTTACCAGATATGCACTGACTTTATAATTTGGCAAATTTCCAATGGCTCTAGCCCTTTCGATGGTGGTAAAACCGACGACGCCACCAAAAGTACGATAGCCTTTTGTGTTTCCCGCTATAAATACCTTCTTGCCATTTAACTCAAAATATTCGCCCTTATTAACCCCACCCAAGGCTTCTTTATCAAAAAAGTCGGTAAAAATAGCGCCATCCTGTATTAGCAGTGTAGGATTATCAGAGGGAATTGATTTAGGAAAACCTGCAAATTCAGGATATTGAACGCCGAAAAGATTCATACCTGAAGATTTTCCATTGGAAAACTTTGCTGAACCGGCTGCAAGGACAATGGGATAGGCTTTATAGACACCCTCAATACTTTCCAGCTCTTTCCCTACTCTAATATCTAAAGGGGTTAAAGCCCCCGAATTGGTTGTTTTACTGTCCACCACCCAGATATATTCTGGAGCTAGCCGGACATAGGCAGCCATAGCATTGGTAAGAAAAATAAAAATACCAGCTTGCTGGCCAATCAAAAAAACCGACAAAATAGTACCTGCCAAGGCACCAATCGATTTTGGTTTATCATACCATATAAATTGTAAGGCAGTTTTTAACATTGCGCGCTATTTTGTTGAATTACTTAAGTTGTATGACGCATTCCACTCTGGCACCAATAAGAACATTGGCCTTATCTCCCAGTTCAACCCTAACTTCACGTACTCTACGATCTTCCAGATCGTCGGGTTTTCCACTAAAAAGCGACTTCTTCTTTAAATAATTACCAACAAAAACGATTTTTCCCTTGGCTATAATCTCTGTATCACCCTGATTACGAATCCATGCATCTTGCCCAACGCTAACTTTATCGGCAAATAATTCATCTACCTCTGATAGCGCCATCAAAACACCATCTGGGGCAAAATCACCCAGCGGAGTGGTATTTGTGAGATAAGTTCCCGTGCGAACGCTCACCGAAAGAAAGGTCCCTGACAAAGGGGCTTTCACATTTCTGCGCTGTTGAAGGGTACTAAAATAAGCGACATCGGCCGTTAACTCATTAATTTTTATTTCCTGTTGTTCTACTGTGGCGATAGCCTCTTGAACTAACTTTTCATTTTGTTCCACTTGAAATTGGGTATTCTCGTAAGCCTGTAAGGTTATGGCATTGCCATCCAATAATTTTTTATCCCTTTTCAGGTCATTATAGGCCTTTTTCAATTGGATTTCTTTGGTTTGCAAAGACTTTTTGGCAAAAGAAATAGCCGCTTTTTGGGTGCCCAATTTACTTTTGGCCTGAGCTAATTGAGCATTTTCGATTTGACTGTCCAGCACAAGAATAGATTCACCTTTTTCAACATGCTGACCATCAACTACTAAAACATCAGCTACTACCCCATTTACTTCGGCATTGAGGGTGCGTAACCTTTCCAAAGGTTCGATGGTTGCTATACCAACGATCTGATTAATCTCCATCTCATCCCTGAGCACCTCTTTCTTTTCATTTTTAGGTTCAGGATCATTTCCACAAGAAAAATTTAATAAGAGCAACAGAGAACCAAGCGTAAGAAAATTATATTTCATAAAAATTTATTTGCGATGTAAAAAAATCAATCGATAGGAATTTCAGAAACGATACCATTTTTGACCTCAACAATTCGGTCGGCATATTTTTTCAATCTGGGATCATGCGTAACAACAGCTACTGCTTTTCCCTGAGCAGCAAGCGCACGCAGTTCATTCATGACTACCTCAAGAGAATCCTTATCCAGAGAAGCCGTAGGTTCATCACAGAGGATCATTTTAGGATTGGTTACTAAGGCTCTGGCTATGGCAATTCGTTGTTGTTGACCACCTGAAAGTTGTTTAGGTAAATTTCTTCTCCTGTCCGTCATATCCACCAACTCCAGTGCCTTTTCTACCCTTTTCTTCGCATCGACCTGTTTGATTCCCTGTAATTTAAGAGGCATAAGTATATTGTCCTCAGCAGAGAGAGGAGCTAACAGATTAAAATTTTGAAACACAAAGCCAATTTTATGTAACCTTAATTTTGCCAATTCCTTTTCATTCAGATTATTCACCTCATTTCCGTCCACCACTAATTTTCCCACAGAAGGATATAGAACGCAGCCCAATAAAGAAAGCAAGGTAGTTTTTCCTGAACCTGATGGTCCAATGATCAAGAGTAATTCACCCTCATTTAAAACCATATCTGTAGGTTCTAATGCGGTGATTCGTTGATCGCCTACCTGATAATATTTACCAACCTGCGAAAGTTTCGCAATCATACACATAAAATTTATTCATCTTAAAACTCAATTTACTTTATAAATGTTTACATTAATCTTAAATTACAATAAAAAGCCATGAAAAATCAATTAAAATGGGTCGGATTTGGGCTATTAGCCGTTTTGGTAATCTTACAGTTTTTCCAAACAGATAAAACGAATAAGGAAACGGATCCTAATATGGAATTGTTGGGCCTGGTTCCCGCCAGTGCTGAGGTAGCTGATTTACTGGAAAGAGCTTGCCAGGATTGTCATTCCAATGAAACCAAGTATCCCTGGTATAGTTATATCGCGCCTGTTTCATTTTGGGTAAAACATCATATTGACGATGGAAAGAAGCATTTTAATATGTCAGAATTTGGAACCTATCCTGCAAAAAAGGCAGCACATAAATTAGAAGAAGGCTTTGAGGTCATTGAAAGCGGAGAAATGCCCATGGATTCTTACACTTGGATGCACCCAGAGGCAAAACTAACGGATGCAGAGAAAAAGGTACTTATAAATTGGTTCAAAGCAAGTTACGCAGCGGCAGAAGCTAAGTTTGAGTAAGTCCAAGTCGTCTGTTGGAAATTATACGCGCAGCAGCCAATGGTTTTGAATCAGGATTTACAGGATTTTCAGGATTAACCATAACGTCGTTGGTTGGCGTGGGAAGATTTTTTTTAAATGGTGTATCCATTACCCTCAAACCAAAGACGCTATCTACATTCCGTGAAATCCAATAATCCTTAAAATCCGTGATTCAGAACCAAGTGAAAGGGGGTAAATTTCAAATATAGAACCTATCATAAAAAAGGGAGGCTATCTTTTCAGACAGTCTCCCTTTTTTTATTTAAATCTTAAAAGAATTATTTGTTCACTTCGAGGACAAAGTATAATCCCTCTGCAGGTTCAACCGCATTGGAATTGGCATTTAATTCATTTTGTGGATAAATAATTCGCTCCGGATGCCTTGTTGCTGTTGTCCTATTGAAAGGTATTTTCACTGAAATATCAGATTCAGATTTACGCAATCTTCTTAAGTCATTGAAGGTCATCCATGTGTTAAAGAAAGCAATATATCTTTCTTCAATAACTTCGCGAAGTAAAGCTCTGGCAGGATCAATTTTGTCTGCATTTTCTAAGCCACCTGCTTCAAAATCAGCGGCAACTAAAGGATCATATTTTAATTCATCTGTCGCATTCAGTTTTCTAAACAGCTTTCCACCATTTAATTGCACCCTGTAAACATTCAGAAAAGTTAATCCTGCACTTAAACCTTGCGTTCTGGTTGCACATTCAGCCAAAGTCAACTGATTTTCAGCATAAGTAATCATTGGCATTGGTTCAGTAATGGCAGCAAAACCTAAATTATTACCCGCATTTCTCTCATCAAGTAATAAATAATTTCTTCTGGCAGCTTCTCTTGTCTTGGCATTATTACGAGAGGTAGCTACTGAGGGATTCAAAAAAGTAGTTATTAAATAACTGGTTCTATTTCCTAAATCACCCGTTCTACTGCCAGAGAAAAGCGTGTAAAGCAGATTTTTATCCTGCAGATTATTTGATGCTAAAGGCCTGAATGAAAAGTTATTTTCCGGTTTGGAAATACCCTTTTGAGCAGCAACCAAAGCTTTATCATACTCTTTAGTCAATGTGAAATACCGAGCCTTTAAGGTATGAGCTGCTTCCAGCCATTTTGCATTGTCACCAGCATAATGAATATCTTCCGCAATGACTCTTTTTGTTGCACCAGTCAAATCAGTGATTGCTTCGTCGAGTAAGGTTTGTAGTGCTGCAAATACAGCTTTCTGACTATCAAATTTTGGGTCAGAAATTTCAGGATTAACCGCTTCAGAATAAGGTATATTTCCGTAAGCAGCCGCTAAGGTACCTATTGAATGAGCTTCCATTACTTTGGAAATACCCACAAGTAACTTATCAGAAGGAACTGTTTTCCGAATATAACGCATTTGGTTAACAACCCCTTGGTATGTGTAAGACCAGAAGCCATTCGACTCGGCTGAAGTTAGAGCGTATTCGTATAAAGACTTATAAAGATTTTGGTAGCC
>BJGN01000163.1 GCA_014190515.1 Bacteroidota bacterium | reverse complement strand
TAATGTCTATGGATCCGGCACTTTATAATCAATCCAATCAAGTAGAAAAACAACAGGAACCGGTTGATTGGAATAATGTGACCGAATGGCGGGGATATAAAAAACTGGGAAAAAGAACCATCATGGGCTATTCTTGCGATGGTTACACTATTACTAATGAGATTGGAAAATCAGAGGTATGGATTACCCGGGACGAAATATTTGGCATGGAAAACTTCTTTAATGCCGGAAATATGGGTATGAAATCAAAATTTCCATCAGAAATGCCTTATGGCATGGTAGTTGAAATGAATTCAGAAGATTTAAAAACAGGAGATAAATCAATCATTACCCTTAAGGAAGTAAAAAAAGGAATCAATCAGGTATTCAAAATGAGTGACTATCCTAAATTTGGAGAGGAATAAGAATCCAAATTAAGAAAGCGCAATGGCAACTAATTCCGTTTTACTATTTATTTCCAGTTTACGATATATTCGTTGAAGGTGATAGCGAACACCATCTATAGAAAGATTGGTTTCACTGGCAATCATTTTATATGATTGTCCTTGACAAACTAATTTCACAATTTGATGTTCTTTTGGCGTTAATACATTTTCTTTCTCAAAAATTGATTTTGCTCTAATGCTGTTAACAATGTAGGGAAGTACGGAGGTAGATACATAGTTACCTGAGGAAATCAAACTTTGTAAACCACTTTCCAAATCCTTTAATGGATCACTTTTAAGACAGATACCGTCAGCTCCCATTTTTAATGTTTCAAAGGAACGATTGGCATATTCCAAATGTGTAAGTACTATAATTTTAGCGGTGGGGAATTTTTCTTTTAACAAATGATATGGGTTATTTTTAATATCATAAACAGGAAGTAATTGCGTAATAATAATGTCAACTCCTGCAGGCGGTTTTTTAAAAAAAGAAAGTAAATCATTATGTTTAGATACTACAAAGAAAGAATTATCACCAACAATAAAGTCAGTAATTCTTTCTAATAAGTTATTATCCTCATCTATTAAAGAGATTTTATTCATTACTATTAAAGGATTTAATACTGGAATTCATAATTCTCCTGAATATTTTTTCCAAATGCTCATCACTTTTAAATCCGGCTAACTTAGCCAAATCCAATAAGGTATGATTTTCTAAATAATTAACCTTTAGTTTTTCAACAACGAAAGTTATCCTTAAAAAATTTAAATAGTCATTGAAACTTATTTCATTGTATTCATGTAAATAATATAAAATTTCCAATTCGTCAATCTCCACTTCTTTGCTTAACTGGACAAGGTTAAAATTTTTGTTCAAATAAGAATCAGCGTGGCGTTCCCATAAAATTAGTTTTTGGTTAATGTTTGAAGAATCAAACAGATAGTTCCTTTCATCTTTATCAATGGCATCAACCGTTGGTTTAAAAACATTCTTACTTACGGGAACACCTAAAGAAATTAAAGGAAACTTGTATATCAGGTAAGCAATAAAAAGTAATAAAACCTGATTAAAAACTATGAAAATAGGATTAATGTACGATTGTTCGACGACAGGAAAAAAGGCATTACAGAATATAAAAAACTTTAATAAAGCATTTAAGGTAAATACCAAAAATATATTGGTTAACCACTTATAAAGGTCTTCTTTTGATTTTTCTACGAATCCTTTTCTTTTAAAATCACTTAGTAACCGATTGGATAAAAAAACGACTACGAAGAATAAAAATATTTTAAATAAATAATTCAAACTAAATAGTTTTAAAATAAAACTATCCTTTAATTGAAAAGGATAAATATTCAAAAGTGTAATATCTATATTTAATGGCGCTATAACAACGGACAAATAAATGGCTAAAATCGTTGTGCAAAATAAAAATAGATAAGCTATGAAATATTCCCTTTTTGAAATTCTATTGCCTAAGACGGAGTGAATATAAAAATAGAACCACAAAAGATAAGATTGAAAGAACATATGAAAAATACATCCAAGAACATAGAATTTATCAATATCAAATTCAAATAAAAAACGGACTAACGGGCCAAATGAAAAAGAAATAAAAAAAATACCCAAATAAGTACCCGAAGTAGATGTCTTGATGTTTTTAAAAATGAGCCATAAACCTATCAAGAAATAGATTATGAAAAAAGGGAGACTTAAATAAAATAATTCCATTAGTAAATCATTAAAAAATGAATTAATTATTTTATAATATGTTATCTATCAAAAGAAATCAGAACACCTGATTTTTTCCAATTTGAGGTATTCAATTCATATTTCCATTCTGAACCTGTAGGCAGGTTGTCTATTTCAAAGGTATTCATACCAGCATTCCCTTCTTGTACCATCGAACGCACTAGTTTTCCCGAAAAATCAAAGATTTTTAAGGTTACCGAGGTGTTGAAAGGCAGATAATAGGGAATGTTTACCCTGTCCATAAATGGATTAGGATAAGGATTCAACACTCTTGGTTCCGCTGGTTTCTCGGTAAAGCTGAGGTTCACCGGTAAGGTTCTTTCGCCAATGTATGCTTCTGAGCGGGTAATTCTATCTCCTATCTGGAGCATGTCCGCTATTTCTCCCTTTTGTAATGCGGTGAATGGAAGAGATAAAACTATGGATTCAGGTAACATTTTCGATGCCCAGCTCAGCGTTAGCAATCCCTCCTCTTCAAATACACCCATCATAGATAGCAGAATGCTGTCAGTCAGGGAAGACTCAAATTGTAATTTTTTAGGGTCATATTGTAGCGTGAACTGCATTCCTTCCGCCTGTAAAGACGGATCGGCATAAATAGTAAGGGGATAAGTTTCCCCTGGCAACAACACCATGTTCTCCGCTTGCAGCACATAATCTTGTTGTTCTCTGTTGTTTCCCAGACCTGAACCATTGGCCACCGCGTTTCCATTTATATCGCCAATTTTTATGCCATAAAAATGAGCTTCCGCTGAACCATTCAGGTCATTGATATTTACGATTTCAGGAAACTGGTAGGGACTGGCCTCCTTTTTAAAGGTAAAATTAGCATCAACGAATCGCCAGCTTTTGTTTTCCTTGAATTCCTTATCGACACCCAGGATGATCTTACGCAGTTGTAGCATATCTAAGATGGAAATACTCCCAGATTTATTCACATCGGCGGCAATAAGTTCGTAAGGATTCTCTATTTTCTTCGTGTTCAGCACATGCTTTTGAATCAATAGTAAATCGAAGGTAGAGACCCCGTTGAGCGGATTTTTATTCAACTCTGGATAGATGGTATAGTCTCCCCCATTGTCCAGTCCTGAAAACTTAAACAGACCGTCATTGCGGGTATTGACTATTTTATCACCCGATAGTCCTGAAACCTGAACTTTCACCCCTTCGATGAACTGTTTATTGATCGTTTTGATAATCCCAGCCAGCGCAGCTGCACAAGGACCAAAACCGAGGGGTAACACCTCAATGCTTATCGAATCAATCGCACTATAACAAGTTTTTGAACCCGGTATGAACGATTGAAATACATATTTTACTTTTACTGCCGTGTCTTCCTCATGATATAATTGTTCTACAATAGCTTCATTACCGAAAGTATTGACTGCATTTCCATTCAGTCCACCTTGGACCAAACCATACGTTGCCTTCCAGCTGAATTTCGCAGAAGGATTTTCCGGAGAAGTCAATACACTTAACACCAATGGTTTGTCGGCACAAACGTCCTTTGCATTGATGACAAGCTTTGGTGGTGCTGGCTGGATGTCCACCTTAATGAACTGGCTGGCACTTTGATTGCACAAGGAACTGAAAGAAACTATCTTGATGGAATCGGTCAGGATAGCTGCCGACGTATTATTCCAAACTGCTTCAATCTTTCCATTTCCGTTTCCATTCTGGTAAGACCATGCGTAAGTAATGTCTTTAGAGGAAAAAGCGGGTACGAAAGAGAATTTTTCATTACTACAGAGAGAAACGGAACTTATTGGATTTAAAAGTTGAGGTTGGCCTGATTGGACTACAACAGGTAAAATAACCTTACAAGCGCTATTCAAAGGTTTCAGTTCAACAGTATAAGTCCCTGCATTTACCTTTTCAGGGGTTGGGGTATTTTCATAAGAAACCGTATAAGAAGAACCAAATAAATTGGTCATTTTTGCTTTCAAATCGACCGTCAAGGGTGGACAGGAGATAAAAGGAGCGACTTTAGGAACCTCTAACTCATGATTTACGATAATTGCTTTGGAGGTTTTGCAACCTTTGGCATCCACGCCCTCTACCCGATAGTTTCCCTGAATGCCTTTGGTGAGATCCACTACCCGGCTATCATTTAAGAAATAGGAGAAATTTACATTAGTAACTGGTGATTTGATCAGGGAATTGAGATTGATATAGGCATCACATATTTTTGGCGCATCCACCAGTTCAAAGGAAGGTCCTTTTGTCACTTTTACCTTGAAAGATCCTACTGTTGCGTCACAGCCGGGAGCGCCTACGGAATAACCGTAAGACAATTCAACCTCGGGATCGGCATTCACAATCGTTAATAATTCACTGATACCGCCAGTACCGGCATTCCCTGAAAGACCCAGCGCGCTGTTTACATTTCTAAACCATTTGAAAGTAGATTCTTTTAAGGAAGGTGTAAAATCAAAAACACTGCCACTACAAACCGTCAGGTTGGTGGGAAGCGTTATAGATTCCTTTCCATAGACTTTTACCGTTATCGGTTTTACAATGGCGCAAGAACCAGACGATGCCTGCCCTTTCACATAATAGGTTCCAGCCCCACTTGCCTGCGGATTAACTGCGGGCGTCGTTGCCTCTGCATTCGTCCAGTAAGTTAAGGACAAACCGGGGGTGCTCCCTGCTATGTCCACATACTGGGCTAAATCAATCCTTTGATCAGGACAAATGGTTTGGGGTTCAATTACCTTTAATTTTAACTGCGATCGTATGGAAATGCTTGTTTTTGTGGAACAGCCTGACAATTCTCCCTTAATAAAATAAGTCCCCTGACTTACTTTCGTAGCATCGGCCACGGGAATAGAAAGGTTGGCATCTTGAAAATATTTAAGCTGAATACCCGCGGTAGATCCTGATGTAATCGCACTTTGCGTCAAATCGGTAAAGGCGTCACATAGGGCAGGAATTTGGCTAATATTTAGAACGGGTTCGGGCGAAACAGTTACAGATACCGTTTTGGTAATCACATTGTTACAACCCGTCAATTCTAAGGCATAATATAATATGATTGGCTGATTAGTTGTGTTCTCTGCAATATCCAGAATATCTCCGGTTCCTGAAATAAGACTATTCAATCTTTTCCATTTTACAGCATCTCCGCCAGAGAAGGAAACAGGCACATTAATAACAGCGCCTCCGCAAATGCTCGGTATGTTAGCAGGGGATATAATCTGAGGGGCAGGATTAATGGACACGGTAGAAATCACCGGATTACCTTTGCAGGTTGGATTATTTAAGATAGCAGGTGTTAATTCATAAAACACCTGAATAGGACTGGAACCTGCATTTATTAATTTTTCACTTAAGGTACTTGTAGCAGTTCCACTTCCTGTTCCACCTGTCGCCCCATTATATGTGGCTTTCCAACTTACCTTAATATTGGCTGAGGAAGAAAGGGTAAGGCTGAAGGATTCATCGCTACAAGCAGAAACATTAGTAGCTGAAATAAAAGGCTTTTGATCCACCTTAAATAGAAAGGACAAAGGAGAAATATTTTTACAACCCGATTGAAGAGAGGTGATATTGTTTAAAGTAATGTTAGCGTCACTGGTAATGCTTTGCAAAGAAATAACACCTGATAGCGCTGTCACCGTGCTTTGATTTGGCGTTCCGTTCAGATTATAGGAAAAACTCAACGCCTCGCTACTCCTATAATTTAGCTCCACCACTTCGCCGGCACAAGGTATTTTTGTTTGGCTTAAAGTGATAGCAGGGATAGGAGACACCGGAATAGGGAGAGAAGAAACGGTATTATTTATACAACCCGTAGTAACCGATTCAACGGAGGAAATAGAAATGGATGCGCCCACCTGGGCATTGAGAATCGGAACAGAAAGGGTGGAAGCCGTTATATTGACACGTTGAGTGGCAACCCCTGGCAAACTATAATTAACAAAAACATTTTCCGCTGAAGTCAACTGAACAGAGGCACTCTGGCCAGCACAACTAGCCACGGATGGAGAGGTAATGGT
>BJGN01000162.1 GCA_014190515.1 Bacteroidota bacterium | reverse complement strand
TACATCGTATTACACTTCGGTCTCATTTTCTGCATCGAGCCCTTCGGTAGATTTAGGTAAAGTGTCCTTAGCATCGCAAAGCACTCTGTTAAATGAAATTACGGTGGAAGGGGAAAGGAACCCTATGTCTATAAAAAAAGATACAGTGGAATATAATTCTGCCGCTTTTCAGGTCCAACCCAATGCCAATGTAGAGGAATTATTGAAGAAATTACCCGGCGTGCAGGTCGATAGATCGGGAAATGTGCAGGCTCAGGGTGAAACCGTAAATAGAATTTTAGTAGATGGCAAAGAATTTTTCGGGCGTGATCCTAAGATGGCTACTAAAAACTTACCCGCCAGTGCCATTGATAAAATTCAGGTTTTTGATAAAAAATCAGACCAAGCGGAGTTTACAGGTGTCGATGACGGGCAAAGGGAAAAAACAATTAATCTTACGCTAAAAGAAGATAGCCGCAAAGGTAGTTTTGGTAATGTAAACGGAGGCGTTGGATCCGAAGGCAGATTTCAAGGTAAAGCAAGTCTCAATAAATTTGGTTCCAAGGAAAAGATTTCTTTTATCGGTATGGCCAATAATATCAACAATCAGGGCTTCTCCTTTGAAGAATATGTCGGATTTACCGGCGGTATGTCCCGAGGAGGTGGCGTTCAAATCGATGGAGATAGTCCTATAAATAATGGAAATAATACCGGGTTCACCAATACCTATTCTGGTGGTTTAAATTATACGAATACCTTAAGTGATAAAACAGAATTGAACGGTAGTTATTTCTATTCCCTATTGGATAAACAAACAGATAGAACACTTTTCAGAGAAAATTTCCTTGCCGACAGGACCTTTTTTAATACAGAAGATAGTAAACAGAATAGCCAAAATCAAAGTCACAGACTCAATGTGGTTTTAGATCATAAACTCGATTCCTTCCAATCTATTAAATTAACTTCCCGGGTTACTTTCAGAGGTAGTAATACTTTATATGAAGGTGAAACGGAAACGCTTAATGCCGATTATTCGCCTTCAAACAGCAATATTCGCACAAACACCAGCGAAGGTAGTGCCAGTCAGGTAACTAACGATTTATTGTATAGAAGAAAATTATCAAAACCTGGAAGAAGCTATTCAGCCAATTTTTCATTCAATCTGAATAATGATGGTAATTTTGGGGAAAATTTATCGGAAAACACCTTTTTTAAGGCAGGAAAAAGTAGAATTGATACTATAAAGCAAAGATTTACCCAGGATAATGAGCGGATTTCTTACGGGGTAAGGCTTTCCTACACAGAACCTTTATTTAAAAGGCAGTACCTGGAAATGAATTATGATTATCGCCACAATGATAATAATCAGTTTCGGGAAGTATATGATCTGGCCTTTGGCCTTAATCCTTTCGAAAAATTTAATTCACAACTCAGCAATAAATACACAACCGATTATAATTATCACAGAGGTGGTGGAAACTACCGATTTTCTGGCGAAAAATTTAATCTTACCGCAGGAGCCAGTATACAATATTCTTTGTTAACTGGTGAGCTTATCCTAACTGAACAAAATATTGAAAAGAAATATACCAATATTTTACCAGCGGTAAGAATGCGTTGGGAAGTTGGAAAGGGTAAAAATTTATCTGCCGACTACTCTACCAATGTGAGAGAACCCTCCTTGACTCAACTTCAACCCTTGGTTGACAATAGCAATCCTTTGAATATATATGTGGGTAATCCAGATTTGAGACCTGAATATAGCCACAATATGGGCGTCAGATTCTTTAGTTTCAATCAGTTTTCAATGACCAATCTTTTTATATTTTCGAACATAGGTTACACGCAAAATAAAATCAGGAATACGCAGGTTATCGATGATCGATATATAACAACTACCCGCCCGGAAAACGTAGCCAATGACTTAAATATATCGACACGCGCCAATTTTGGCACACGTATCAAGCCCTTGAAATTAAGAATCAACAGTAATGCAGGAATTAATAGAAACAAAGGATTGACCTACATCAATGGAGAGCTGAGCAGCACCCTTTCCACCAGTTTGTCTGGAGGAATTTCCATTGAAAACCAGAAAAAGGACTTATTTGACTGGCAAATTGGCATGGATTGGAGTAATTCAAATACCTCCTATTCTATAGCTACTCAAAACGCGAGATCGTTTAGCGTAAAAACCTACACCGCCAATATAAATATTCCTCTTTTCAAAAAAGCCATTAATCTTTCTACCAATTTAGATTATGAGATTTACTCAGGATTGAGCGCAGGATTCAATCAGGCCATTCCTATCTGGAATTCAGGACTTTCTGTATTCGTTTTGAAAGATAAACGTGGTGAACTTAAACTTGCGGCTATTGACATGTTGAATAAAAATACGGGCATTAGTCGTAATGCCGATTTCAATTACACGTCAGATGAACAAATCAGATCTTTAGGAAGGTATTTCATGTTGAGCTTCACATACACATTAAAAGGTATGGGCGGAAATCAAATGGGCATGCCTCCGGGAGGGATGCGTATATTTATGAGATAGGATATAAATCATCAAACAAAAAAAGCGTGCGAAAAAATACTTTCGCACGCTTTTTTTATCGGAAATAGGAATAACTAAATCAATCAAAATTTAATTACGGGGAGCGCCCATTCTTATTTGGAAGCCACCTTGACCATTAGCCCCCATTTCTTTCATTCTTTCAGCCACAATCGCGTTGTATTCTTTACGAGTAACCAATTTACCCTTATCAGGCTCTACAATTCCAGCCGATAAAGCAGGATCCAGGGTAATTTCCTTTGCAATTAATGTTTGAGCACCTTCATTAATATCGACCATAATAACCAGTCCAGGAAGACCCGCGTAAGTTTGTGGGCCTGCACTAATTGGAATCGTTGGCGTGAAATAAGCTTTTATGCGACGTTCTCTACCCATCAATGAATCTTGGTAAGAAGCGCCAATGGCCAGATAACCATTAATCATTTTCTGTTCCCCTGTAATTTTCCAGGCCATTTTTTCCGTTTCATCAGATATTAGGAAGGTCTTATCCATGAAATCAGTCTGTTCAATAGAGCGTTTTTCCTTTAAATTTCTAAACACGACATTAGCAGAACGACGCATCATAAATCTCCTCATCATTCCCTCTTGTTCTGTTGCCGCAGGAGGTGCTTCAGGTTGTTTCTCCGCATTCTTACAAAGAGACATGGTTTCATTAAAAAGTAATTCTAAATTTGACACCTGGAATTCCGGCACAAATTTTTTCATTTCCTCAGCTCTTTCAGGAGGTAAATTACGATGAATATTAACCGTTACTTCATATAATATTCTTCCTCCCTTACCTTGTGCACCGAGCATTACAAACGAAAATAATCCTAACGAAAGGAAAATCATTTTATACATTTTCATAATATTGAAAATTTATTTGTTAAAAAAGTACGCTATTATACAATTAAAAATGGTTAACCTATAAAATATTCTATCAAACCTATTAAATAATCTATGACTTTTAAAAATTATGGTTAAATTCATTTTTTTAAAGAAATGATCATTCAAAAGCAAAAAAAACGATATGGGACTAAAAAGTGAAGAACATCAGATTGGTTTTGGGCCTACCATAGCTCTGGTCATGGGAAATATGATAGGTTCAGGGGTGTTTTTTCTACCTGCCTCCCTTGCTGCTTACGGCGGTATTAGCATGTTTGGCTGGGCGCTTTCCGCAATTGGAGCCATTGGATTAGCCCTTGTTTTTGCCGCTCTTAGTAAAAAATATCCCGGGACAACCGGCGGACCTTATGTTTACACCAGAGAGGGATTTGGCCATTTTGCTGCCTTTTGGGTCGCCTGGGGCTACTGGATTTCCGTTTGGTGTACCAATGCTGCTATTGCCGTTGCCTTAATTGGTTATTTAAGTCATTTCTTTCCAACCATTGGAGAACATCCAATCGCGGCCATTTCTGCTGGCCTGAGTGTCATCTGGTTTTTAACTTGGGTCAATACCCGGGGAATTAAAACAGCTGGAACCGTTCAATTAGTCACTACCATCTTAAAATTAACTCCATTATTAATGGTGTCCATCGTAGGCATATTTTATATAAATATGGACTATTTAACGCCGATGGTTCGCGGAGAAAACACCATTGGAGGTGCTTTGGCTGCTACAACCACGCTTACGTTATTTGCCTTTTTGGGTTTGGAATGCGCTACCATTCCAGCTGCCAATGTGAAAGATCCTGAAAAAACGATTCCATTAGCTACTATTTGGGGCACACTCTTGACCGCTCTCGTTTATATGTTAGGTAGTTTTGCCGTCATGGGCATATTGCCACCAGAGGAACTCATACAATCGAAAGCGCCATTTGCCGATGCCGCTACTAAAATATGGGGTCCATGGGCAGGAAATTTTGTCGCAGCAGGCGTTCTCATATCTACTTTTGGTGCATTAAATGGCTGGATTCTCATACAGGGACAAATTCCTTTAGCTGCCTCAAATGATAAGGTTTTTCCAGCCGTTTTTGGAAAACAAAACAGCAAAGCAACCCCAGCAGTGGGTATTGTATTATCCAGTGTGTTGATCTCTATTTTATTGTTAATGAATTATACCAAGGGCTTAGTGAAAGCTTTTGAATTTATGATTTTATTGACAACAATTAGTGTATTAATTCCCTATATTTTTTCATCCGCAACCTACGCTTTAACTATTTCCTTTAAAAAAAACCCTCGCTGGCTTATTCAATTATCTATTGCTTTGGTTGCCTTCATTTACTCTATGTATGCAGTTATTGGAGCAGGTTACGAGGTAGTTTACTGGGGATTTATCCTCCTCCTTTTGGGCATTCCCATCTACATCTGGCTTATTAAAAGTAATCCTTCTCAACCTTTGAAATGAGAGAGACCTGTCATAGTGAATATGGAAAAATAAAATCCATCTTGCTGCATCCCGCAAAAAATAGTTTTGTCAGTGACGCTAATATTCAAGAGCAATGGCAAATGCTGAATTATTTGTCAGCGCCCGACTATACCCTTGCGTTAAAGGAATATGATTATTTCCAAGGCTTACTGAAACAAACGGGGGCCACTATTTTTACCTTGCCCATCTCAGAAAAAACCAATATCGATGCCATTTATTGTAGGGACACCTCGTTGGCCACCGATTTTGGCTTAATTATTGGAAATATGGGCAAAGCGGCAAGGAAAAATGAGAATATCGAGGTTGCTTTGGCAGCTAAATCTCTAGGATTGGATATTTTGGGTGAAATCAAACACCCGGGTACCCTGGAAGGTGGAGATGTTGCCTGGATAGATGAGAAAACGCTGGCCGTCGGACATTCCTACAGGACCAATGAAGAGGGAATCAGGCAATTAAAAGCATTTTTGAATCCTAAAGGCATTGAGGTATTAGTTTTTTCTCTTCCTCATTATAAGGGTCAGGACGATGTTTTTCACCTGATGTCCATCTTTAGTCCGGTAAATACATCCGTTGCCGTCGTTTATTCCCCATTAATGCCCATTTCTCTTAGAAATACCTTGTTGGAGCGTGGATTCAATCTGGTGGAAGTTCCTGACGAGGAATGGGATAGCATGGGTTGTAATGTTTTAGCTACCGCACCTGGCAAATGTTTGCTGGTGGAGGGAAACCCTATCACCCAAGAAAGGTTGGAAAAAGCGGATTGCGAGGTTATTGCTTTCCCCGGAAAAGACATTTGTTTGCCTGGAGGAGGTGGACCAACTTGTCTAACGCGACCCTTACTCAGAGAAATTTAAAGTACACCAAACCCTATGAAAACAACCTTACCTTTTAAAATTGCCTTACTGTTTATTGGGGTATCCAATACCATCTTCTTTAGTGGTTGCGCCAGTTTACAAAACCGCGGAAAATCAACATCGTGGCATTCTTTATTTAACGGCAAAGATATAAATGACTGGACGGTAAAAATTCATCATCACGAGGTGGGCGATAACTATGGGCAAACCTTTCGGGTGGAAGACAAAATGATTCGGGTCAAATATGATCAGTATGATACCTTTAATAACCGGTATGGTCATCTTTATCATAATACCCCGTATTCACATTTTCATTTGAAAATGGAGTACCGGTTTGCGGAGCCCTGGCGAAAAGATGCTCCGGGATATACAGAATTAAACAGTGGCATTATGTTCCATTCCCAGGATCCCCGGACGATGAGAAAGGAGCAAGATTGGCCTATCAGTGTAGAAATGCAGTTTTTAGCTCAACTGGCCGATGGGAAACCCA
>BJGN01000161.1 GCA_014190515.1 Bacteroidota bacterium | reverse complement strand
ACCTGCGGTAAGAACTACCCCATTTTTGCCACCTAAGAGAATAAATTCTTCTGTATCGAGGCGCAAACCACCTTTCTTTTTTGTTGCAGAATGACAACTGAAACACTTCTTTTCCAATATGGGTAATACAGCATCTCTAAATATAAAACTGGTTTTCACCTTTTCTGCCTTTTCCGTATTTGGTTGAATCTGGGCGGAAGATTTCTGATTAGTTATAGCCAAATCCGTCGGAGATACCTTTGAAACATCCTGTTGCACGGAATCTATCGTTGGAATCATTTGCAAAGGGACACTTTTCTTTTTCGGAAAAAGATAGTCCTCACCATGCGTCAAATTACCCCCAAAATGTCCAGTGAGCGTTAAGGCACAAACCGTCACGGTAGTTAAAATATCTCTGATACGTTTAATAAAATAGGCTGCAAAGCTAAAAATGGCCGTACCAATACCCATCCATTGATGTTGGAACACCAGATCTGCATCATATTCACCCGATTGTGCTAAAAACCATCCTGCCGCACTGGCAAACACAGCTGAAATGGAACCTAGTAATAAGGCAAAAGAAATGGCGACTTCCACTTCAACTTTTTGAAAACGTTGAAATAAAATAAGGGCAAAGGCAAAGAGCAAAATGCCGATAGGTAAATGCACCAATAAGGGGTGAAGGCGGCCAAAAAATTCGGTTAAAAACATTAGTTTCGTTTAATATATTACATAAAGTTATGGCCATTTTTTGGGATCCAATACCACATACTTTATTGATTTTTCGTTATTTCCTTTATTATAGGAATAGGTACAGCGAATGAGCCCGTCATTGGATTGAATTAAAGAGGGGTAAGAAAAACTACCTTTTCCGGGGCTTTCCTCTTCCACTGGAAATTTAAAATACCAGGTTTCCCCTTCGTCTTTCGACAGGTAAAGTCTCAAACGATAACGACCATCCACAATATCATTTCCCAAAAAGGCCATTCTTCCGTCCTTAAGTCTCAACAATTCTACACTGGCTGTATTGGGAATAGAGGTTTTTTGAGTAGCTGTCCAGGACTCGCCATTATCTGTTGAAATACTTTGATGAACCATTGGAGGTTCATCACCACTATCTCTCATATAGGCCAAAATATCGCCGTTCTGTTTCTGAATCAATGCAGGTTGTATGGGACCTCTGCCTACAATAGGCAGACTGGGCTTCCAGGTCTCCCCTTTATCATCGGATATTGCCACCATGGAAAGATTAAATCCATCGGAATAGAGAGGCAGCAAAATCCTATTTTCGCCTAATAGCAAGGGTTTTATTCTTGTCATCCACCCAATACTTCTTTTTGCCGCATCTTTGGCTGCATTGGCTATCATTTCATCATATTTTGGTGCATAACCAGCCCAACCTATACCATGAGAGGGTAAACTTTCCAGTTTTTCCTTAATTTCCTTAGCAAAAGCATCGGTTGGCTTGAGCAGAATATTATCTTGCCATTGCCAAATGGGCGGACCGGGTTTCAAAAAATCGACTGAAGTGCGTACTTTTAAAATAGATTGTTCCCAAAGATTTGCCTGCACAGCAATCCACACCAGGAATAGTTTTCCATCTTGATTTAGGAACAATACAGGATTACAATCGGGTAAATGCGGTGTGTCAGCCATCAGGAAAGGCTCTGACCAGGAAGAACGGCCCTTTTCTAATCGGGCACCCATTAATTTCACATCATCAGACGTTCTTTCTCCGTTACCATAAAACCAAACGCAAAGAAAATCGCCATTAGGAAGAGAAACCAGGCTACTTCCATGAACATGCTTTTCTTGTACGGGAAATATTAATCCTGATGAAACTAATTGAGACCAACCAGTGGAAACCTTTGTCAACAGTAAAATCAGGCATAAAAATCGAAAATAAAACATAATAAAAAGATTTTATTTAGCCGTTGCGGCAGGACTTTCCTTCACTAATTTTAACGCTTGTTCCATATAAATTTCAGCCGTCATCTCGCCCAGACTGGTGCGGGTGACGTATTCATATCGTTTAAAACTCTGGTAATCCACTTTTGCCAGCATGTAACCAAAAGCATCATTTGTCAAACCAAAAAGAAAAGGCATGGTCGTGTTCATATTACGTTTCACATAATAGCCTACATTGGGCATAGCTTCACCAGGAACGGTAAGAATTTGCGCGGGGCCAATATTGATCAGATTAAGCTGGGTAGTCACTTTATTATCTGAAAAAGATTCATATTTTATTGAAGATTTCTGAATAATAAAACGCATGATATCAGATTCAACGGGAAAAGTTAGGGGACGGGAGGCAATAAAAACGGCAGGATTATCTAAAACAGGAGCTTTTTGGATAATCCTAAGGGATTCGCTGGCAAGCAATTCACCGATACGAATACATTCCTCCCAGGAATTATCTTCTTTTTGGCCCTGACCTTCTTTTCCATATTCAAGGCGAGTATCTGCGGTGACCATCCCACCGATAGCACCATTCATAAAAAGTGCCATACCGCCGGTTTCCTTTTCAATTTTACTGTACAGAGGACCGCAAAGATCCGGACTTAATATTCCCTGTTTATTTCCAAGCACCTCAGGATGAACGGCATAATTAACAAGAGTAACTATCGGTTGCCCCATTCTTGGGCCAGAAGTAGCCAATGCCTGAATTACGCCACATCTTGGGTCATATAAGGCTGGCGCATAATAATTATAAGCAATTTTCCCAACCGCCTCATCCATCGCCATTTTCAAGGCAGCTGGTTGCTTATTAGCTATGGCTTCATTAACCGCATCGGCAATTTGCTGTACACACCCATCCAGATATTTAATATCGGCAAAAGTTTTTCCATTCATATCAGGAAAGCCATAAGGATCAGGTGCACTATGCGTATGAGTAGCACCGATGAGGATATTTTCCGGAGGAATGCCCTTTATTAGGGCACGCGACCGATTACCAAGAATAGAAGTCCAACCCAAAAAATCGACACTAACGATGGCAAATATAGTCTCCCCTTTTTCAATGACCATAGCCCTTACAAACAAATCTCCCTTATTCTCCTTTACCGGATTTGGCGTACCAATACCACCCGAAATAGGCAAAAGAGGATTGGGCGTAAGGATTCGTTTTGCAGCGCCAACCATTATAGACTGGTTAAACGCAACAAGGGGCAGAACCAACAGACAGATAATGAATACAGGAATGCTATATTTTGAAATTTTCATGTACGTTGTTTATAATTACTTAAAGTTAATCATTTAAATTTTATAAATTGACGGGTAATTAAATTAAATCTGCGCTTTATGACCAATCAAAAACCTACCTTTTCACTTTCTGAAGATTGGACTGTTGTTGTTTTTGGATTTCTGATTATCGGACTTTACCTCTTAGGATTTAAGATTCAACCACCATCCTTTGGGTGGAGTGACACCTCCGATTTATTTGGCAAAGTACTAACCATCAAAAACTTAACGAATATTTTTTCCTTATTTTTATTAGTATATGTGATAGCCATACTTGCATCAGCCGCGTTAGGAAAAGGTATAAGTTCTGTTGCCCAAGGATTTCCAATCGTTTATATGTTAACGGTCGTTGCATTAATATTGGCGGGAAATACCTTTTTGAAAAACTGGAATCTTGAAGCGGTCATCTTTAGTTTATCGATAGGCCTGGCTATAAGTAATTTTTTCACTGTCCCCTTATGGCTTAAAAATGCCCTTTCCACTGAACTTTATGTCAAAATAGGATTGGTGTTATTGGGTAGCAGTATCATTTTTGGCGACATATTAAAAGCGGGATCTCTGGGTTTCATCCAGGCATTACTGGTGGTTGTCGCCGTGTGGTATTTTGCGTTTTGGCTTTGTAAAAAAATGGGTATTGACGAGGAATTATCCATCATTATTTCGAGTGCTGTTTCCATTTGTGGTGTTTCCGCAGCCATCGCATCGGCAGGAGCCATCAAAGGAGATGCAAAAAAATTATCGTATGTCATTTCCGTTGTTCTTATAACGGCCATTCCCATGATTATATTCATGCCATTCATAGCCAATATGTTAGGTCTGTCCCAAGCAGTTTCAGGGGCCTGGCTTGGTGGTACTATTGACACTACAGGAGCTGTTATTGCATCGGGAAGTCTTATTGGAGAGGAGGCTTTAAAAATAAGTACCATTGTTAAATTTTCTCAAAATGTATTATTGGGATTAGCTGCCTTTTTTATTTCCATTTACTGGACATATACGAATAATAAGTCTGCAACCGTGTTGGAATCAAAACCAACCCTGGGTATAATATGGGAAAGATTCCCAAAATTTGTCCTCGGATTTATCGGTGCCTCCTTACTTTTTTCTTTTGTCATTTCCCCACAAACGGTCGATGTAATTAAAGGCGATTTGAAAGCACTGCAAGGACTTTGGTTTTCCCTGGCATTCACCAGCATCGGATTGGAAACAAAATTCTCCGACCTATTCAATAATGAAGGAAAAAAACCACTCTATGCATTCTTATTGGCACAGTTGTTTAATGTCTTTTTCACATTGATTGTTGCTTATTTGCTTTTCAAATAATTCAGCATGGAGAATAATCGTGAGCTGGCAAAACGGTTTAGTGATGTCATTTTAAATAATTCCTGGGTTGCCAATAACAGTTATAAGAACCAGTTAATTGATTTACCGCTGGAAGTCGTTCTTTTTAAATACCAGTCTTTACATAGCATTGCTGCATTGACACAACATGTTCACTATTATATTGCCGGTATATTAAACGTTTTTAATGGAGGAAATCTTGACATCAAAGACATATATAGTTTTGATTTTCCTCCAATACATACCATTGAACAATGGCATACCTTTTTAGCTGTCTTCTGGACAGATGCAGCTTCATTTACTCAAAAACTGGAAGAAATGGATGAAAATACATTGAATTCCATTTTTGTTAAAAAGGAATATGGTACCTATCACTTTAATATCAATACCCTGATTGAGCATAGTTATTATCACCTGGGCCAAATTGTATTGATTAAAAAGTTAATTTCTTAAACGAATCCTTACTCTAGCTAAAAAAATGTACCGTATAAGCAAAGTATCGCCTGACGAAATTGATATTTTACAAAAACTGAGCAAACAGACCTTCTTTGAGTCATTTTCCTGGGGAAATACCGAAGAAAACATGGCCAGATATCTGGAAGAAGGGTTTTCCATTGACAAATTATCCCGGGAGTTAAATGATGAAAATACGACCTTTTATTTCGTAAATGACGGACAAGAAGTCATTGGATACATGAAATTAAATGAGGGTGTCTCTCAAACGGAGCATCAAGTAGAGGATAGTCTTGAAATTGAGAGAATATACGTTTTAGAGGAATACCAGGGAAAAGGCATTGGAAACGAACTTTTAAATTTGGCTAAACATATTGCGAACAAAAAGAAAGCCCCATATATTTGGTTAGGCGTTTGGGAGGAAAATAAAAAAGCCATTGCATTTTATGAAAAAAATGGATTTATCACCTTTGATCAGCATGTTTTTATGGTAGGTGAAGACAGGCAAATAGACCTCATGATGAAATTGGTATGTCGGAATAAAGATAAATAATTGACTAATAAAGAAAAAATGGCGAAAAATGTATTTGGCGAAAATTTAATGCTTTGCAGCAGCTCACCGATGACGGGATATTACAGGAATGGATGTTGTGAAACGGGCGAAGATGATCGTGGTACGCATACGGTTTGTGCCGTGATGACCGAGGAATTTTTAACTTTTAGCAAAAGTAAAGGAAACGACTTGTCAACACCCAGACCAGAATGGAACTTTCCAGGACTAAAACCGGGTGATAAATGGTGTCTGTGTGCCTCAAGATGGATGGAAGCTTACAGGGAAAATGTGGCGCCAATGGTTTTTCTCGAAGCAACTAATGAGAAGACATTAGAATATATTACTCTGGAAGAACTGGTTAAATTTGCCTTTAAAGGTTGATATAAAATGGTCATCAGCCTATTAACAATTCAGTATGACTAAAAAATTTCATACAGAACGCCTTTCTCTCATTCCGCTGAATGTTGATGATGCTACTTTCATTTTCCATTTAGTGAATACAAAAGGTTGGATTCAATTTATTGGAGATAGAAATATATTGAATGTAGGTCTCAGTAAAATATATGTTCAAAATCTGTTGGATAATAAAAACATAAATTATTGGGTGGTGCATTTAAAAAAGGAGAAAATACCCATAGGTGTCGTTACTATTATTAAAAAAGATTATCTCCCCTTTCATGATATTGGATTTGCTTTTTTGGAAAAATACCAGGGAAAAGGATATGCCTTTGAAGCTGCTGAAAGGATTATCAACTATGCATTGAACGAGA
>BJGN01000160.1 GCA_014190515.1 Bacteroidota bacterium | reverse complement strand
GATCTAAAATAAATATTTCACCTGTCCAGCATTTGAGCAACGGTGCTCCTTCCTTCGCTGCGCAAAATTCCGGCGAATTAATTAATAGTTATTTTAAAAGTAATTTTGAACGATTTAACGAGGGTTCAATACCACAAAATGAGGATGTTCAAAAGGAATTGATCCATGGATATTATGCAGCAGTAAGTTATATGGACGCTCAGGTGGGTAAATTATTAGATGAATTGGAAAGGTCTGGTTTGGACAAAAATACGATTATTGTTCTTTGGGGCGATCATGGCTGGCACCTCGGTGACCATGGCCTTTGGTGCAAACATGACAATTATGAACAAGCTACCCGTGCACCATTAATTATCTCCTCTCCAGGTTTCAAAGGAGGGCAAAAGGCACAAGGTTTGTCGGAATTTGTTGATATTTTTCCAACGCTAACCGATTTAGCCGGACTTACACTACCTGAAGGATTGGCGGGTAAAAGCCTGGTTCCTATGCTGAAAAACCCTAGAGCTGAGGTTAAAAGTTATGCTCAAAGTCAGTATCCTCGTAGTGGTGACAAGATAATGGGGTACACCATACGAACAAAACAGTATCGTTATGTCGCCTGGTATGAAGAGAATTTTAGGAAAAAGAAGATTCTTGGTGATGTGAAACCTGTCGCTGTGGAACTTTATGATTATAAAAAAGATGCCCTGGAAAGGGATAATCTGGCGGAACGGCCAGAATACAAAGAGGTGTTGAAAAACCATGAAAGATGGATGAATGAATTTTTAACTACCCAAAAACATTCCTGGTAAGGTTTATTTCATTTGAAATAAGTGTATCTTCCAAGCCATAACCCTTTTGAAATGTCAACCAGAGATATTATCGTTTTATTCGTGTTTACCTTAAGTTTAAACACCTTAGGATTGGCCCAAAAGGCGCCTGCTACATTTTTGCTCCATGGCGAAGCATTATTGAAAAATAAGCAAGCTATTAATAATCAGGAGGCAGAAAAATTAAAGGCGTTAAAGAATATCCAGGCGAAAGCAGATCAAATAGTAAAGCAAGGGAAGCTATATTCTGTAATGAATAAAAAAAAGGTGCCGCCAAGTGGCGATAAACACGACTACATGAGTCAGGCTCCTTATTGGTGGGCCGATACCACAAAACCCGACGGATTGCCTTACATACGCAGGGATGGGGAGAGAAATCCTGAATATTATGATATCAGTGACTCCGAAGAAATGGATTATATCATCGATGATACGGAAATACTGGCCCTTGCTTTCTATTTTACAAAAGAAGAACGATATGCTGCTCATGCTGCGCGATTACTCAAAACCTGGTTTCTGGATCCTGAAACCAGGCAAAATCCTAATTTGAATTTTGGACAGGGTATTCCCGGCATAAACACAGGGCGGGGTATCGGTATCATCGAAACGCGCTCCTTTCCAAGACTCATTGATGCTGTCATGTTATTGACCGCTTCGGAGAATTGGTCAAAAGAAGATCATAAAGGACTTAAAAAGTGGTTTGCCGATTATCTGACCTGGCTTACAAAAAGCCCCTTGGGAAAGGATGAGGCCGATGAGCACAATAATCATGGCACCTATTATGACGTGCAAATTATGGCTTATGCGCTATTTACAGATCAACCTGCATTAGCTAAAAAGCAGATTGAAGTGGCAAAATCCCGCATTCAAAGTCAATTACAACCCGACGGCAGCCAACCTTTTGAACTGGAACGGACCGTTTCCTGGGGATACACAAACATGAATCTTGCCGGCTTTTTTAAAATTGCCAGGTTGGCTGAAAATGTGAAGGCTAATCTATGGAATTATGAAACGACCGATGGGAAAGGTCTCCAAAAAAGTTTACAATGGCTGATTCCCTATTTGAAAAATGAAAAAGTATGGGAATTCAAACAGATAAAGGAATTGGAATACGACAATACGCTCTGGCTCCTGAAAATGGCCTCCAAAAAATATGCAAATACTATGTATGACTCATTGGTCAATAATATTTGTCAAAAAGATTGTCTGACCGATGTGGACATACTGACCTTCTGAGCATTGAAAAAGGATAGCTGTTTATTATAAAAATACTTGAATCTGGGTCGATTTACAGGTAATTCATTTGAATTAGGAAGATGCATTTTCAGCGTACAATCAACGTTTCATAATTAAAGCAAAGGGTTTGTAAATGTAAATATTTATTTGTGAACCCCCTAATTAAAAAGACAATTAGGGTTAATTTAAATAAATGTTTCGAAAAATGGTATAATTTTAAATATCTTTCAGAAAAATGTAGGTGCTTCTTGTTCCCAAAAGTAATTCCTTGAGTCTGAAGAAGCGTTTAATTGAATTTGGTTATCTTGTTGATTGATAATTAAATATTTTTACAATGAAGCATAATAGAATCATTTTACTCCATGGCTTTAATTCCGGGCCAGGTAAGAAAGCAGAGGAAATCAAATCGTATCTGGAAGAACATCTGATGGAAGCTGATTATGAATTAATAGCACCGCAGCTTAGTTATGAACCAAAAAAGGCAATAGATGAAATAAACCGGCTCATAGAAGAACACCAGACAGGAAGCGTATTCGTGATTGGTACCTCATTAGGAGGATTTTACACCAACTATTTCCGAACAAAATTCAGAGATGACAGAGTGGTAGCACATGCCATCAATCCTAGTTGGAGACCAACGCAAACTTTACTTCCGGCAAAGGACACAGTACAGGAAAATTTTAAAACCGGAGAAAAATGGATATTTACATCCGAGTATATGGATCAACTCGAAGTGTTTGAACATTTTGTCCTTACAAATCTGAAGGACTATAAGGGAAATAAATATGGCATTCATCTGGCAAAGGAAGATGAATTACTAAATTTTGATGAGCTTCGGGCTTACATGGAAGAAAATGAGGTAAACCCTGACCTTTATTTTTATGAAACAGATCATCGTTTTGGAAATATTAAAAAAGTGCTGGAGAGAATGTTAGCTTAAGGATGTTGTTGTGAAACAAAATGAGTTGTAACTACGTTGTAACTACATAAATGTAAAAATATGATATCTATTCAGGTTTCAATTGTTCAGGTTGGAAACTCAAAAGGGATTAGATTAAGTAAAACCCTTTTAGATAAATACCAAATTACCAATAAGGTAGAATTGGTTTTGGAGAATGATTATATCGTTCTAAAACCAGTTACCGAACCACGAAAAAACTGGGAAAATGCCTTTGCAGAAATGCATAAAAACGGAGATGACAAGTTGCTTATAGATAGTGTATTTGATGACGAAAAATGGGATTAAACGATGCCAACTTTTTCACAATATGACATTATAGTTGTTAATTTAGATCCAACTATGGGTAGCGAAATTAAGAAAAAACGCCCATGTGTTATTGTTTCGCCAAACGAAATGAACAAACATCTGGATACGCTTGTCGTTTGTCCTGTAACCTCCCAATCAAGAAACTATCCGACAAGGGTACGTTTTGATTTGGATGGACAAGAAAATTGGATAGTAATAGATCAAATTCGGGCCATAGACAAGAGTAGGGTAACAAAAACGATAGGATTTCTGGCAGAAGTAACAATTAAGCAAGTGAAGGATATTTTCAAAGAAACCTACATAGACTGAGTTGAAGACGTGACGCCTCGAACTTCATTTTTGAAAAAAGACAAAAAACAGGTATTCCAACTTATTAACAAAATCCTCCCTTAATAGTCGTAGGTTTATCTTATTCAATGAATAAACCAGAACATGAAATCAAAATATATTAATCCATTTACAGACTTCGGATTTAAAAAAATCTTTGGAGAGGAGGCAAGCAAACCTTTGCTGTTGGATTTTTTAAATGCCCTTTTACCGGAATCGGGAAAAATTGTGGACTTGACATTTAAGAATAGTGAACAACTTGCTGAGACCGAAGAAAAGCGAAGAGCGGTATATGACATATATTGTGAAAATGAGAGAGGGGAGAAATTTATTGTGGAGCTGCAAAAGGCGAAACAAAATTACTTTAGGGAGAGAACTATTTATTATGCCACCTTTCCCATCAGAGAACAGGGTGAAAAAGGCGATTGGGACTTTAATCTCAAGGCCGTTTATTGTATAGGAATCTTAGACTTTACCTTTGGCAACGCTAATTTTGATACGGATAAAGATGAATATGAACATACCATAAAATTAAAAAACCAAAATGGGAAGACTTTTTATGAAAAATTGACCTTCATTTATTTTGAAATGCCAAATTTTAGAAAAACGGAGGAAGAGCTGAAAACCCGATTAGATAAGTGGCTATATTTCATCAAACACCTGGAGGATTTCCAGGTCATCCCCAACATCATAGCAGATGAAGTATTCCAACAGGCATTTGATAAAGCAGAATTGGCCAAACTAGGTTCTATAGAAATGGAAGAATATGAGCGTAGTTTAAAAGTATTCCGAGATTTAAATGGTGCTTTTACTACTGCCCACGATGAAGGAAAGGTAGAAGGAAAAACAGAGATAGCAGGTTTTATGAAAGCAGAAAACGAAACCATTGAAAAAATAATTAAATATACTGGGCTGACAAAGGAAGAAATTGAAAAACTGTAATAGATTGATAATGAGTTCGTAAATTTTCGGTAGAAAGGCGAAGCTTTGCGTTTTCACCCCATTTTAATTATTTAATAAATCTTTAGAGGTGGCCAATGCAATGACTCTGCCATTTTCGCCAACGGCATTGTAGAAATGATAAACAACGCCCTTCCATTTGACTACCCAGGGCTTATGCGCATACGTTTTATCGTACTTTTCGGAAGGTGCTATCAAATCTGGACCATTCCAGTCTGTCCAGTGGATGAGATCATAAGAACAGGCAAATCTTTCAAAAGCACCAGGTTTCCAGAAGGCGCCAAAATAAAACAGGACATAGATATCCCCAATTTGAGCTATTTGAGCATCACCACAAATTCCTTTGCCTCTGGTAATCACAGGATCTTTCCCAAACCGTTTCCAGTGAATCATATCCCTGGAAACCGCCATACCAATACTTTCATAGCGGGCCGTATCCCCTTTTGCGTTATAATACATGACAAAAGGGTAACCGGTATGTTGTTTATGATCCCTTATAACCAGACTTTTGTAAATAGTCTTATTTTCAAACCATCTGGCATCGTCATCATCAGGTGAAAGAATAGGTTTATGATTGTTTTCCCATATTTTCGGTTTCGACACTGCGGGAGAGGTGGCCAGACCAATTTTTAGGGTACCCGATTCATAGCCTGCCGTATTTCCACCCAGATAAGTCATCCAGTATTTGTTCTGATATTTTTCCACGGCATAATCTCCTTCCCATTGGGTATTCACTAGAGAAACATAACCTGCTTTTTGATTAGCGTCCCAGGTATTTTCTGAAAATGCCATTATTTTCCCTTTTGGTTTCCAGTTAAGGAGGTTATCACTTTCCGAGAGCCACGTTTCATAACCTTTCCCATCAAAAACAATATAGGTCATATACCATCGCTTATTTTTACGGAAAATAGTAGGGCTGTCCACCAATTTGTTTGTATCAGGATGCTTAAAAACTACACCATATTTGAACGGCGTTTTTATCTCATTATAAATGCGTTCCATTTCTTCCGGTGGCACTTCCTTGTTTGAGCCATCTTTAACCAATTTTCCGGCGAACAAAAAACTAAGAATAAAAAGCAGGATATATTTCATGGTATAAAAAGTATGTTGGAGTCATCAGGTATGGCCACCTGATTAAAGATAGTAAAATACGGGATAAAAGAAACAAGCAGATCGATTTGAGCCTCCACCTGATGTAAATTCCTGCCTTCAAAAGGTTAAAAATTCGTTAAGAATGGGAATATCCGCTTTGGAATCAAAAATTTAATCGTCAGAATTCATAGACCGCTCTTCTCATATTATTTCATATTTCTATTTAGTACGCTAATTAATAGCTTTTTCACTGTTTCCATCTCTTCAGCTTTACTCGCTGCTACAAATAATGTTAGAGTGGCTAAGGCTTCGTTGCTTATAATGGTCTGTCCAGCATTAGTGTAAAGAATTCCATTTCGTTCCAGAAATAATAAAAAACACCCCGCAGCTATGCGCTTGTTGCCATCTACGAAGGCATGGTTCTTTATCACTAGGTAGAGTAACATGGCTGCTTTTTCTTCAATCGAAGGATAAACATCTTGTTCACCAAAACCTCGCATGATTTGATTTATTGCACTGTCAAAACTTTCGTCTTTTTCTCTCCCAAACACATCGGAATTGAATTCAAGTCGCATTTGATTTACCAGGTTTAGGTATTCCGCCATGGTAGGATACGCTGCATTCTTTGTATGTTTACCAACTTCATCTAACGCCTCATGATCATAGTCGTCAAGAAGTTGCAAACCTACACTAAACTGATGCAGCCAGGCATAATTTTCATTATTGATTACTTGATCTTCAATGGCTCTGCTAATAATACGAATGCCATCGTGGAGAACTTGTATTTCTTTATTTTTCTG
>BJGN01000159.1 GCA_014190515.1 Bacteroidota bacterium | reverse complement strand
GGGTTACCTCGGGAAAATGTGTTTTTACAGATTCGGTAAATATTAGCATTAGAAAATGTATTTATTATGAGGTGTATGCCCCCAACGCATTTTCTCCCAATGATGACGGAGTGAATGATGTCTTTAAATTGTTTGTTGATCCTGAGGTAACTATTTTGTCGTTTAAGTTAATTATTCACGATCGTTGGGGAAATTTGATTTTTCAATCTACCGATCCCGAACTTGGATGGGATGGTTCTCAGAAGGGAAATCGCGCTAATTCGGATACTTATATTTATGCCTATACCATTGAATATGAAGATGAAAACGGCGTGGGAAGGCAAGTTAACGGTGGAACGGTCAATTTATTAAGATAGGTTTTACCTGAAAAATTAAACTATTTATACCTTCTAGCCTTTCTATACTAAACAAATATAGAATGTATTTAAAGGTAGTTATTTTTATTTTGATGGGTTTTTCCGCTTCCCTATTCGGGCAAAGTAAATTTTCAGTGAGTGGTTATGTGAAGGATGCCAATACAGGAGAGACCTTAACAGGTGCCTCCGTCTATGTGAAAACAGAAAGTAATTTGGGCGCTTCCACTAATACGTATGGCTTTTATACCCTTCGATTGGCTCCAGGTGATTACACGATTGTTTTCGCTTATTTAGGTTTTGCAGACCAGGAGAGAAAAATTAGTTTAAACAAAGATCTTTCGCTCAGTGTAGATTTAAGTGAAGGCGTAGAAATGAGTGAGGTCGTTATAGAAGCTGAAGCAGCTGATAAAAATGTGTCGGGTACGCAAATGGGTGAAATTATTTTGCCTATTGAAAAAATACAGAAAATTCCCGCTTTAATGGGGGAAGTTGATTTGCTTAAAGCTTTGCAGCTGTTACCTGGGGTACAATCAGCCGGGGAAGGAAGTTCTGGTTTTTATGTAAGAGGGGGAGGACCTGACCAGAATCTGGTGCTCTTAGATGAGGCGCTCGTTTATAACTCAGGTCATTTATTTGGTTTTTTCTCGGTATTCAATTCAGATGCAATAAAATCGGCAAACCTTATTATAGGGGGTATGCCAGCTCAGTACGGAGGTAGATTATCTTCCGTAGTCGATATTCAAATGAAAGAGGGAAATAACAAACATTATCAAGTGGACGGTGGTATTGGTCTAATTGCCTCCCGATTGACATTTCAAGGGCCCATAGTACCTGAAAAAAGTTCATTTATTGTTTCTACACGGCGAACTTATGCGTTAGACCTTGCGCAACCTGCCATAAAAAGAACAGATTTCGCAGGAACCAACTATTACTTTTATGATTTAAATGCTAAAGCTAATTATACCTTTAGTGAAAAGGACAGGGTCTTTTTTAGTACCTATTTCGGTCGCGATGTATTGAAATTTAGAACGCCTGGACGAGATTTTACCTTCGACCTACCTTATGGAAATGCAACGGGAACCCTCCGCTGGAATCACCTTTTTAATAATAGATTATTTGTAAATACTTCTATCATTTATAACGATTACGATTTTACTTTTAAAGCAGGTATAGATGATTTTAGCCTTAAATTATTTTCGGGTGTAAGAGATTGGAACGGAAAGGTTGACTTCGATTACTTTCCTTCCAACAACCATGCCATAAAATTTGGGGTGCAAACTACTTATCACCGGCTTACCCCTAGTATAGCTAATGCACAACAAGGTGATGAGGAATTTACAAATAATAAGGTATCTATACCCGCTTGGGAAACAGGATTTTATTTTTCTGATGATTTTAAAGTAAGCGAAAGAATTAAAATCCAGGCGGGTCTTAGATGGTCAATATTCACTCAAATGGGACCTTATGCGGCGAGTACAGGCGTTAATTATCAAAAAGGGGAGGAGGTAGTGACCTATAATGGCCTGGAGCCTCGTTTAAGCTGGAGGTACGCTATCAACTCCAGTAATGCTATTAAAGGGGGGGTAACCGTATCTAATCAATATCTGCATTTAGTGTCGAATTCGTCCAGTACCTTGCCTGCCGACGTTTGGGTGCCGAGTACAGAAAGAATCAAACCCCAAAGAGGGGAACAATATGCCTTAGGTTATTTTAAAAATTTAAAGAAAAATATGTTCGAGTTCTCTGCGGAGATTTATTTTAGAACCCTAAGAAATCAATTGGATTATGGCGAGAGTTATGTCCAAAGTCCTGCCGACGATTTAGAGCAACAGTTTATTTCTGGAAGTGGACGGGCGTATGGCGCTGAATTGTTAATAAGAAAAAATGAAGGAAAATTAACAGGGTGGATTGGATATACGAGAGCCAGGACAGAACGAAAATTTGCTGAAATTAATGGCGGCGCTTACTATCCGGCGGTATATGACAGGACTCATGATGTATCGGTCGTTGTAAATTACGACAAAGGTAAAAAATGGGATTTTTCTGGCGTTTTTGTCTTTGGAACGGGTAGAGCTTTTACTCCCATTGAAAGTATATATGTAATTGATCAAAGGGTAGTTACCAACTATGCACCAAGAAATAGTAGTCGTTTACCCGATTATCACAGGATAGATTTATCTGCCAATTACAGACCTAAAAAAGAAGAGGGAAAGGGTTTTTACAGCTATTGGACTTTTTCAGTTTACAATGTTTATAACAGACGTAACCCATTCTTTATCAACTATGAATTTGATACTGACGAGAAAACGGGGGTACTGAGTGCTTCTGCTACTAAAGTATCTTTATTTCCGATTATCCCCTCTGTGACCTGGAATTTTAAATGGCAGCAGAAAAAAAATTAGGCCAATTTTAAAAAAGTACTTGAAATACTGGAAATAATATTATCTTCGCACCGGAGAAATGGCAGAGCGGTTGATTGCAGCAGTCTTGAAAACTGCCGACTGTAATAGGTCCGGGGGTTCGAATCCCTCTTTCTCCGCCAGGCGGAAGTCAAAAAAATTAAAGCGTGTAGAACCAAGGTTTTACACGCTTTTTTATTTGTTCTTAATGGTAGGTTATCCCTTGAGATTGGCCTGATTGGGTTTCCTTTTTCGTGGATAGGGGAATATCTCCTGTACAAACTTGTTTTGAATCACGGATTCAGAGGATTTCGCTGATTTCACTGATTAGGGATAAGGTCTTCGATTTTGGTGGGAAGATTGTATTTAGCGGGTTATTTCATTTTAAGGTTTTTCCGTCGATGCCTTCTGGCATCGGCGAAAAGAAGCGAAAAAAGTAATACGCTACGAATGACCATTACGCTTAAACCAACGACGTCCTGTTTAATCCTATAAATCAAGTAAATCCTGATTCAAACCCTTTAGCTGCTGCGCATAAAATCTCCGGCAAACATTGGTAAGCTATCTGCCACCGTCCTAAAAACCATTCAGTAAATGCTTTTATAATTTTCCTTCGGTGAATTTTATAGTTTCGGACTGTTTTTCTTTTGTAAGGCTTTAACTGCCTTGTCAAAATCTGATTCAATCTTCTGGGTTTTATTAAATTTATCATACTCTTGAAAAGCCTTCTCTTCTGCTTGTTTTGCAGAAATGCTTCCTTTCCCTTCAAGTATTTTATATTCGTTAAATTCCAGGAATTTATTTACACTCAAAGCAAATTGCTCCATTGTAAAAGTATTTCTGGTTTTAATAATTCGTTCAATGTAATCGAAGAAAGCACCGATAGTTCGCTCCAGGCTTTTTATTTCTTGTTCGCTCAAATAATTTTTTGCTACGGTGGTGTCCGATTTCAATATCCTGCCTTCAGGGGCATTTTTCCAGGTGCTCAATCCCATAAATTCATTTTGAGCATCAGCTGTTTTATAGATTATTTCTGCAGCAGTTTGCCCGTTTATGGCAAAATGGAATTTGTTTTGAACCGAGGCAAAGAAATCTGAGGTAACATCCGATTTGGGGTCATAATCAATGCTACATTCTGTAAAAATATCGGTAATTTGTTGGTATATCCTGCGTTCGCTTGCCCGAATTGAGCGGATACGCTCTAACAGTTCCCGAAAATAATCTTTGCCAAAATATCTACCGTTTTTCAGCCGGTCGTCGTCCAAAATAAAACCTTTAATAAGGTACTCTTTTAAGGTATTGGTTGCCCAAATACGAAACTGTGTGGCCTCCCGGCTATTTACCCGATAGCCTACAGATATAATGGCATCGAGGTTGAAATATTCAATATTCCGCTTTACTTCCCTGTTACCCTCGATTTGAACTGTTTCCAAAATGGAAATAGTTGCCTCTCTTGTTAACTCACCACTTTCGTAAATATTGTCTAAATGCTTGCTGATAGCAGGAACTTGCACACCAAATAAAGTCGCAATGGTTTTTTGAGTGAGCCAAACCGTTTCTTTGTTTAAAATTACTTCTACTTTTACCTTTCCTTCGGGTGCGGTATAAAGTAAAAAATCGGTCTGTTCGTCTTTTATGCTTAGTTGTTTCATTAGTTTCAGTTTCCTATGATTGCTAGTTTGGAAAGCAGGCATTCTTTCAGTTCCTATGGTTTTTGGATTTATTTTTCAATTTTCTCTTTGTGAGAATTTGTTCTTTGTAAAACCTTAGCACCACTTTGTTGAAATTTATCAATAATTTCTGCTCTTTTATTATCCGGAAAGTCAATATTTCCTCTGGTTTTAACTTTGGTACTTAATCCATTAAATAACTGAACGCCTCTTGTTGGGTATAAGAAAGTTTCCACATCTAAGATGATTTCTTTTATCTCAGCAATGTCAATATAAATGGTTTTCAGTGGCTTATTGTCTACCTTACCATCCATTTTTACCTCTATATTCCCTTATTCTTTAATTATGCAAATTTACAAATTTAAAGTTATAGTTAGGAAACATGAGTCATATCTTCTTCTTTCTATATAACTAATAAAGGCTTGTTCTAATATTGTCTTTGTGAATTTTATGGTTGCTCAATTATTTTCCAAAGCCCACTTGTTTTACCTTCTCTTTTTATAACCCCTCTCTTTTTAAGTGATTCAATATGTTTTTGTACAGCAGATTCATTAATTCCTAGTTTTTCAGACAATTGTTTTCTTGATATTTTAGGATTATCAATAATATAATCGAATACCAATTTTTGTTTATCTGTCAAATCTAATGTTGTTTCTACTACTTGACCACTTCGGTGAGCTACTAAATTATTGTGTAAGGTAACTAAAATACCACCATCTAAACTAGCTATTGTAGCTTCTAGCAATCCTGCATTTTCAAAAGCTTCAAATATTGTTAATGTTCCTTGTCCCCAAGAGTCTATGAAGCCTGCCTTAAAACAAACATCTGCAATTAATGGATTTCTGGGTCTTGACACATGATACCCTTTTAAACTGGCTATTGTCATGCCTTCTGGCATCGGCGAAAAGAAGCGAAAAAAGTAATACGCTACGAATGATTCTTAAGTTTCCATCAAAGATTGGAGAAGTGGTCTGACTCCGACCTATTAACGCTTCCGGTTGTCCAGCCTTATTTTATCTGCGAAAACACCCACCACATCTCCCTGGCGATGTCCAAACTTCTTTCCGCATATTTTTCTATCTGTAAAGGGGTTCCGTCATACGCTTTCGGATCATCATATTTGATAGGGAATCGTGCCTCCGAACCCACTACAATGGGACATCCTTCGTCCGCATTACTACAAGTCATTACCGCTCCGAATTGGGTAGAGGGATTAAATGGATGATCGTATGTTTTGGAAAAACAAATGATAGGATTTTCATTAGCAGCGAATTTTACCGCCACTACAGGATTGTCATTTTCTGATAATTTTAATACCTGAAAGCCCTGCGATGTTAATGTTTCCAATACTTTAATGAAAATAGCCGTCGCTTCTGTACCTCCGGAGTAACAAGACACATTTTTCAAACCAACATGATAGGCCATAGTCTGCGCCCAAATTTGCGATAAATGACTTCTTCTTGAATTATGGGTACAAATAAAATGTAATCGAATGGCCTCACCCGCATTTATTTTCTCTTGAATATAGTTAACCAATGGAAGTAATACTACTTTTCGCTCATCGGAAATAGATTGTGACGAAAACGAGGCTATTAGGGTAGTAATTTTTGAATACATTTCTTTCTGTTTTTACTTTTTTAAAACGATTATTGAGGACTTATTTTTTAAGTCATTAAAGAGAAATATTTAAGGTTTATTAAATTTGAGTTAAAAATAACAATTCATGACGAATATGATGGATCATAATGCGAAAATAGCTAGCATGACTTTTGCCTCTGTTTATCCTCATTATGTGAATAAAGTGGAGAGAAAAGGAAGAAGCAAAGATGAGTTGCATCAGGTGATTTATTGGTTAACCGGCTTTAATGAAAATAAATTACATCAACTTATTCAGGATAATGTATCTTTTGCCGATTTTTTTCAGCAGGCAACAATAAACGACAATGCCTTTCTTATTACTGGTATGATTTGCGGGTACCGGATAGAAGAAATTGAAAATCCACTGACCCAAAAAGTGAGATTTTTGGATAAATTAGTGGATGAGTTAGCTAAAGGTCGGAAGTTGGAAAAAATCCTTCGAAAATGATATTTGAGTTTATTTTATACCCTTCATTCTT
>BJGN01000158.1 GCA_014190515.1 Bacteroidota bacterium | reverse complement strand
TGGATAAAACACCGATAACAAGCCCTGATTCATGGACTACTTATGTTAAAAATGATGTCATGGGCTATTATAGCTATGGAAAATGGGCGTCCGATCCAACGAAGACTTATGAATGGCAAGATGCTGTTTTTCAAAGGGGACCCTATCGCCAGGCGGATTTACAGATTGTTGGAGGAAATGCGAATACCAAATTCTTTACTTCATTTCAGCATTTGGATCAAACAGGAACTATTGTGGGAAATAACCTTCAACGTTCTACAGGTCGTCTGAACCTTGATCAAAAGGTGAATGATTGGCTCGATTTGGGCGTTTCTCTAAGCTTATCAAGAACTTTCAGCCGTCGTTTGCCAGACGATAATGCATTTTCTAACCCTTTACAGGCCGTTGCTTTAATGCCTATGACCCCCTTTTTAGACCCTGAAACAGGATTGGATGCGGGCACGCCTCCCGGTGATGTCAATATACCAGTATATTACAATCCTATTTTGACGGTAAATTACGGTCGTTTCTCACAGGACGTTTACCGTACTTTTGGAAATACCTATTTTAAGGCCAAATTACTACCAGGTCTTACGTTTCAGACAGAATTTGGATTGGATTATCTAAGTCAAAACGAGGAAAGTTATTTTCAGTCTCAAACGGTGAGAAATCAGACAAGAGCGGTAAGAGGGGTAGGTTCCAACTACGGTACATTTGTAACGAATTACAATACAAATAGTTATTTCAACTATAGCAAATTAAAAGGTTCGCATGACTTTAATGCTACTTTAGGTATGCAATATCAACAATCGCAAGCGAAATATAATTTTACGGAAGGTCTGGATTTTCCATCTAACTCATACCAGAAAATTGCCAGTGCTGCTACTAAATCAGGAGGTAGTTCTTCTCAGACAGATTTTCGCTTTCTCTCGTATTTCATGAGGGCTAATTATGTATTTAAAGAAAATTACATTCTCTACGCCAGTGGAAGAATTGACGCATCGTCTCGTTTTGGTAAGAATGCAAGACGTGGATTTTTCCCAGCGGTTTCTGCAGGCTGGATTATTTCCAATGAATCATTTTTCAATAAATTGCCGTCGGTTAGCTTGCTCAAGCTACGCGCTTCTTATGGTATTGTTGGAAATGCGGAGATTGGTAATTTTCCACAGCTTGGTCTTTTTTCAGGTGACGCAGGTTATGCCGGTGCCGCTGGTCAACGCCCTTCTCAGTTAAGTAATCCTGATTTACAATGGGAGCAAACAGCACAGTTGGATGTTGGACTCGATTTTGGTATTTTAAATAACAGGATTACAGGTGAAATTGACTATTATGTCAAAAAAACAGAGGGTCTTCTTTTAAATGTTAATATTCCCGCAACCACTGGATTTAGCAGTATTGTCAGAAACGTTGGTAAACTGGAAAATCGTGGATGGGAATTTGTAGTTAATACACAAAATCTCACTGGGGCTTTCAAGTGGAATACCAGTCTGAATTTTGCCCTAAACAGAGGTAAGGTAACAGATATTCAAGGTCAGATCATTGAGGGTGGTGTAAGTAATATGAATAGAGTAGAAGAGGGCTATAACGTAGGTGTATTTTATACTGTAGAGTATGCAGGAGTAGATCCAGCCAATGGAAATGCTTTATTTTACAAGAATAAGAAGAATACAGATGGTACCATAGACCGAAGTACCACCAGTAACTATAGCGAAGCACAACGTACGGTAGTTGGTGATCCAAATCCAGATCTCATTTTTGGTTTCACGAATAATTTCTCTTTTAAGGGTTTTGACCTTTCTGTGTTTTTCAATGGCGTACAGGGCAACCAGAATAATATTTATGGTATGGGGCGTTATTCTTCAGCCAGTATGCTGTATGAGGATAATAACACAGTGGATCAACTTCGCCGTTGGAGAAATCCAGGAGATATCACTGATATTCCTCAAGTTCGTCTTTATAGGGTAAATGGTTCTCAGGCAAGTAGCCGATATATTGTGGACGGTTCTTATGTGCGTTTAAGGAACTTATCTTTTGGCTATACACTGAATGCAAAGCAATTGAAAAGAATTAAATTGGAAAAATTACGTATTTATGTTTCTGGTCAAAACCTGTTGACATTTACCAAATATCCTTATTGGGATCCTGAGGTTAATGCCGATTCTTTTGATTCAAATATCGCGAAGGGGAATGATTTTTATACTCCGCCACAGCCCAGAACTTATCTCGTTGGTTTAAATGTTACTTTCTAATCCTTTAATCTGTGCAATATGAAACTATATCAATATAAATATAAGATGTGGTCCGTCCTTGTAGCCCTGTTGGGGTTTGCACTGGCTGGCTGTGAAAAACGTCTGGATATTATTCCATTCCAGAGCATTACGGAAGATCTCGCTTTAAATACAGAAGCTGATGTACTGGTAACATTAACTGGTTGCTATGATGGTATCCAAAGTGCTGCCACTTTAGGTGGTGAAATCATGGTTCTTAACGACTTAATTGGTAACACACCTAATATTAATTTTACGGGAACATTTGCTGGTTTAAATGATGCTTATAATACTTTAATGGTAGCGAATAATAGTTTTGCAGCGGGAACCTGGGCTTCAGCTTACAATACCATTAATCGTTGCAATAATGTTTTAGGCGCGTTAGATAAGGTAGCTACGCCCGCGAAGAAGTCTTCAGTAGAGGGAGAAGCGCTTTTTATTCGCGCGACCCTTTATTTTGAACTGGTACGATTGTTTGCAAAGACCATCGGTGATGGTAACGCTTCTACAAATCCTGGTGTTCCTCTTGTTTTGCAAGCTACCCGCGTAGTGAGTGACGCAGATAATCGCACACGTAGTTCTGTGCAGGATGTTTATAATCAAATTGTGGCCGATTTAACCCGGGCAGAAACCCTTCTTCCTGCTACTAATGGTAATTATGCTACGAAGTGGGCTGCTGCTGCAATACTTTCACGTGTTCATTTAATGTTGAAAAACTATCCTGCCGCTCGTGATGCAGCCAATAGAGTTATTTCTGGAAGTGGTAAAGTTTTAAATCCTGATTTTACTAAACTTTGGTTCACCGCTATTCGCAATGGTGGGGTGACTCCTTCAGAATATCTTTTTGCAGTAAAAGTGACCACTCAGGATGGAACCAATGCAATGAATACCTACTTTGGTCGTACCATTTCATCTATTCCCGGTACAGCCGGTCGCAGTGATTGTAAAATTACCAATGCACATTTAGCTCTGTACGAACCTGGTGATTCACGTAAGTTCTTTGTTCTTTCCGGGGGTAGCAATTACACTCAAAAGCACTTAGATCGTTTCGGTGATGTTCCGGTAGTACGTTTGGCGGAAATGTATTTGACCCGCGCAGAAAGTAATTTCAGAGCAGGGACGGTAATAGGTGCAACGCCTTTAGCTGATGTCAATGCTATTCGCGTTCGCGCAGGTTTGCCCGCACTAACTACCGTAACATTAAATGATATAACGAAAGAGCGTTCCTTGGAACTTGCTTTTGAAGGCCATACTTTACATGAAGCTAAAAGATTACAGCAATCTGTTGGAAAAACAGAATGGAATTCTCCTAAATTAATTATGCCTATTCCTCAAAGGGAAATGGATGTTAATAAAAATTTAGTACAAAATGCTGGATATTAATTGAATTTCAGGAAGGAATCTACGAATGATTCCTTCCTGTTTTTAAATAATCCAGGTATTTTTTCCCAATAAATTCAAGTTAATATCGAAAACATCATAATAGCATATAATTTTCTCATTAAATATGTATTTTTATAATAAATCCGCTAGCCATGCTTCGTTATCTGTTTCTTTTTTTACCGATGTACCTATCGGCCCAGTCTATACCTGATTATTTATCTGTCCCTTTTCCCACTGAATTAACGGTTGACAAACAGGGAAACAACACAGCTTGGGTGTTTAATGAAGCCGGCAGCAGAAATGTATATTTTGCGAAAAACCCATCTTACAAATCTATCAGATTAACACATTTCAAAGGAGATGATGGCATGGAGATAAGTAATCTTTCCTTTTCTCCGGATGGAACTAAATTACTGTTTGTAAGAGGTAATCCAGTTAATAAATCAGGATTGGCAGCAAATCCTGCACAATTGCAGGAGCCAACAGACAGACACATTTATATACTAAATCTGAAGGATAAATCTGAAATGAAGGTAGCTAAAGGAAGCGACCCGGCATGGGCGCCAAACAGCAGTGATTTTTCTTTCATTCAGAATAATCAGGTTCATCATGCTACCTGGCAATCATCGGGTTATTTAGTAAGTCCTTATTTTAAGGTAATGGGTAGTGTGTCTCAATTACGTTATTCCCCAAATGGAAAATGGCTGGCATTCCGATTACTAAAAGGGATGCATGCTTATGTAGGGATTTATGATTTAGAGAGTAAAAAAATATTTTTCCCCGATCCTTCAGCTGATAGAGATACAGATCCGGTTTGGCATCCAACGGAAAACAAACTGGCTTTTATAAGGGTTGCCCCCATCAGATTTAATTTACCTTTTTCACCAAAACATGAATCTTATCCATGGCAGATCAGAGTTATCGATTTGTCGAATAATACAACCAAAGAAATCTGGAGAGCAGATGATGGGATGGGTTCTGTTTTTAATGAAGATCTCCCAGTAACAGAAAATAGGCTTATTTGGACAAAAAACAACTATTTATTATTTCCATGGGAAAAAACAGGATGGGTACATATTTATGTGAGAAATGATGCAACTGGAAATGTGAAAGATTTGACCCCAGGTGAAGGTGAGGTTGAAAACTGGGGACTTTCAAGAGATGAAAAATCATTGTTTATCTCTTCCAACCACGGAGATGTAGATAGGAGACATATTAGAAAAATTAATATAGATAATAATACTATTGAAGTTAAAGTGGGTGGAAAAAATATCGCATGGAAATGTCATGAGCTGAATGATGGATTGGTTTACCTGAAATCGACAGCACTAAAACCGGCCTGGCCTCATATTCTTTTAAATGGTAAGGAACGGGCATTGGCAGAAGAATTGTTTCCTGTCAATTTCCCTGCTACGCTCGTTGAACCGGAAACCGTTTCCATAGAAGCAACGGATGGGTTCACCTCATTTGGGCAGTTATTAAAACCTGCTAATTATCAAAAGGGAAAAAAATATCCTGCCATTATCTTTTTACATGGAGGTAGCCGAAGGCAAATGTTTGCTGGGTTTCACCACGGTTTATATTACTCCAACGCATACGCCTTAAATCAATATTTTGCAAATAAAGGATATTTCGTACTTTCTCTCAACTATAGAAGCGGTATTGGATATGGTTTGAATTTTAGGGAAGCTAAAGATTATGGAGCCACTGGCGCCAGTGAAGTGAAAGATTTAATAGGTTCGGCTCATTTTTTAAGGGACAGAGAGGATATTGATGCGACAAAAATTTCGCTTTGGGGTGGAAGTTATGGCGGTTATCTTACGGCTCACGGACTCGCACAACGAAGCGAACTTTTTCTTACAGGTGTTGATATTCATGGGGTTCATAACTGGAACGAGGAAATTCCCACCTTTGCCCCCTGGTATGATCCAGTCAAATACCCAGTTGCCGCAGATCTTGCCTTCAGGTCATCCCCTGAATATTTCATTGATGGTTGGAAAGCTCCCGTACTATTTATACATGGGGACGATGATCGAAATGTACCTTTTAATGAGACCGTTTATTTTATTGAGAAACTGCGTCGTCGGAAAATAACTATAGAGCAACTGGTATTTCCTGATGAGGTACACTCTTTTCTGATGCATCAACATTGGATTAAAGCCTATCAGGCTACCTTTGATTTCATAGATAAATACACGTGGCCAGAAAAAATGGGATCCAATGCAAAATAGGTTACAAGAGATTGATCTTTTAAGAGGGTTTGCCGTCATTGGCATGGTCTTTTCTGGAATACTACCTTTTAACGGGGCCTTACCCGCCTGGATGTATCACGCTCAGGTACCACCCCCTACTCATGTTTTTGATCCTACAATTCCCGGGCTCACCTGGGTAGATTTGGTATTTCCCTTTTTTCTTTTCTCTATGGGAGCGGTTATTCCAGCTGTTTTACCTCAAAATATAGAGAAACAAGGACTTAAAAATACCTTTTTTCAGCTTTTCAAGAGATTTCTTCTGTTATTAGCCTTAGCCGTTTTTTCGTTTAATTTTGCCCCTCTGAGGAATATTGGTGCAGGTGATGTAGCTGATATAGCAGGAATAGTTGCTTACGCCAGCTTGTTTCTAGTGTTTTTTAAACATCCTGATTGGATACCTGGGCGTTCTCTATACTTTAAAGTTTCGGGCATTTTCCTTCTTTTTGGGCTCCTTTATATGAAAATGGTTTTCTGGGGCGGTTTGGATATTAAAAATAATGACTCCATTTTGCGCGTATTAGCTAATGTCTATTTTGTTGGTTCTCTCCTTTGGTATGCAAGCAAAGAAAATGAATTACTTCGTGTGGGCTTTATTTTCATGGTTTTAGCAGCCTATTTAGGTGATATGGATGGTGGTTATATGCAAAATTTTTGGAGATGGCAAGATCCATGGCATTTGATAAGTCCTTATTTATTAAAATATTTGATCATTTTCTTACTTGGCACACTC
>BJGN01000157.1 GCA_014190515.1 Bacteroidota bacterium | reverse complement strand
GTTACAATGAGTTATTAGAAGCTACTGTAAATTACAATAAATCTATTGGTGCTTCTTCTAATGTTACTTTACTGGGTGGTTATTCTTATCAGGACTTCGTTTATGAAGGAAGTTACATGCAGGGAGGTAATTTCTTGACAGATGCCTTTACTTACAATAACATGGGCGCTGCGTTGGATTTTGCCAATGGTTTAGGCTCTGTTGGCAGTTACAAGAATTCTAACAGATTAGTTGCCTTCTTCGGTCGTGCAAATATCAATATAGACGGAACTTACTACGTATCTGCCAGTGCACGTTACGAAGGATCTTCTCGTTTTGGAGCGAACAACAAATGGGGTCTTTTCCCAGCGGTGAGTGCGGGTGTTACATTATCTAATCTTATTGATTTACCAGGTGTAAATAGCTTGAAACTTCGTGGTAGCTGGGGTATTACTGGTAACCAACCTAATAGTTCTTATGCTTCTCTTCAAAGATTTGGCCGTCAAGGTAACTTCTTTATTGACGGAGCTTATGTACCAACTTACGGACCGGTTTCCAATGCAAACCCTGATTTGGCTTGGGAAACTAAAAACGAAATTGACTTTGGTCTTGATTTCGCTATGTTAGACAATCGTTTAACAGGTACCATTGATTATTACTCAAGAACAACAAAAGACTTAATTTTATTAGTTGATGTACCAGTTCCACCAAATCTCTTTGGTCAAACATTGGTTAACATTGGTGAATTATCAAATACAGGTTTAGAAGCAGCTTTAAATTACAATGTTGTAAGCAAGGAAAAATTCAGCTGGACAGCTGGAATCAACTTAGCTACATTTAAAACTAAAGTAGAGAGTTTAACTTCAGGTGATTTAAGTTTTGGTAATGGTGGAGTACTTTTCCGTGCCGGAATGGGTTCACCTGGTCAGAACAACACTAACTTGATTCGTGTAAAAGAAGGAGAGGAATTAGGTCAATTATGGGGACCAGTTCAGATTGGTGTAAATCCAAATGGAACACCTCAGTTTAAAGATTTAAATGGTGATGGCAAGTTCTGTGATTGCGACGCTGACAGAACAGTGGTTGGACAAGGCTTACCTACTTTAACTGCGGGTATCAATAACTCATTTACTTTTGGAAACTGGGATGTTAACTTGTTCTTCAGAGGAGCATTTGGTCACGAATTATGGAATAGCTACCGTGGTTTCTACGAAAACTTAGAAACAACTACTGTTAATAACTATAACATCGTGAATACTAAATATTTAGATCGAAAAGTTACTAAAGCACAGGTTAATAGCACGCATGTTGAAAAAGGTGATTTCATCAAATTAGATAATGCAACTATTGGCTACAAAATGAACGTTAAGGCAGGATCAGGAATCAAAAGCTTGCGTTTCTATCTATCTGCTCAGAATCCATTCATTATTACTGGTTACACAGGTATTGACCCAGAAGTTAGATTTACTGACTCTGAAAATGGCGACCCATTATCACCAGGTATTGAAAGGAGATCAACCTATTTCACTACTCGTATTTTCACATTGGGTGCCAACTTAGGTTTCTAAAATTCAAAAAAATCAAACAATGCAAAATTTATTTTTTAAACGCATATTATTGGTTGGATTTGTGTTAACACTATCTATCCAATCTTGTACAAACCTGGAAGAGGAATTGTACAGTGATATTACTGCGGATAATTTCTTTAAAACAGATGAAGAGTTCATCGCTGCCCTAGGACAAGCTTATGCTTCGTTTGGAGGTTTGGGTAACCATGGTAACTTATGGTCAATGAATGAGATTTCTTCTGACGAATTAGTAATCACAACAAAAGGTGGTGACTGGTATGACGGTGGTATTCTCATAAACCTTCACCAACATAACTTTACTTCAGATAACGACTTTTTCAATAACGCATGGGGTTTCCTTTATGGCGGTATTAACACGGCTAACCGTTTGATTTTCTCTTTCGAGAAATTAGGTACACCTGAGTCAAAAGTCTTTATTGCTGAATTACGTGCGGTACGTGCTCTATGGTACTATTGGGCAATGGACGCTTTTGGTAATGTTCCTTTAGTAGTAGATTTTACAGCTAAAGAGGCGCCTGCAAATGCTACACGTGCTGAAGTATATAATTTTATACTTTCAGAATTGAATGCAGTTATTCCTGTTCTTCCAACGTCTAAAGATTCGAAGACTTATGGACGTATGACCAAATGGGCTGCCTTAGCTATCCGTTCTAAATTATACTTAAACTCACAGGTTTATATCAATCAGGCAAAATGGGCTGAAGCTGCTGCTGACGCTCAGGAAATCATAGACAAAGGCCCATTCAGCCTTCAGTCTGTTTACTCTGAGAACTTTGGTATCCGTAACGCTGGATCATCAGAAAATATCATGGTTTATGCTTATGATAAAGTATTCGCTGGTGGTTTCAACTGGCCAATGATGACCCTTCACTATGCCAGTCAAGGTGTGTATAGCTTAACTGACCAACCATGGAATGGATATTCTGTTGTAGAAGAGTTTTATAATTCTTACATCGATCCGGCTAAAAATCCTGGCCCTCAAGGCAATGTCTGGAAAGGCCTGGCAACTGCACCATCAACAGGTACTGTGGACAAGCGTTTATCGAACTTTGTAGTTGGTCCTCAGTTTAAACCTGACGGTTCCCGTGCCGTTGACCCTGGTGTTGATGCAGGTGACCCGGATGGCCCTCCTTTGAATTTTACACCACAAATGAACCAGATTTTCCCAAATGCATGGAGACAAGGTGGCGCCCGTATTGGAAAATATGAATACGAAATTGGTGGTACTCCCAATATGAGTAACGACTTCGTTATCTTCCGTTTAGGTGATATCATCCTTACACTCGCTGAAGCAGAATTCAGAAGAGGCAATACTGCTAAAGCACTTGTACTTGTGAATCAAATACGCAAGCGTGCAGGTGTAGATGCCTTCTCTTCTCTAACATTAGACCAAATCTTTGAAGAAAGAGGACGTGAAATGTTTGCCGAAATGACTCGTCGTCAGGACCAGATTCGTTTTGGAAAATGGAGTGGTGCATGGTGGGAAAAGCCATCTACTGCGGCTAAAACGCATCAAATTATATTCCCAATTCCAAAGCCTCAGTTAAACTCAAATGCTAAATTGAAGCAGAATCCTGGATATAATTAATCATCCATTGCTTTTTTTAAAAAGAAACTCCCGAAGAATTTCTCCGGGGGTTTCTTTTTTTAATTCATTCACATTATGAAAAAAAATATAGGGAAAATATTACAGGTAAAATACTTTTCTCTTTTTCTCCCTCTTTTTTTTGTTGGATTTGCATGTACAAAATCCGAACATATAGAAATAAATAAATTATTCGTTTTGCATGATGCAGAAGACACAGGTATTGATTTTATAAATGAACTTAGTTATACTGAAAAACTTAATCCATATACTTTTCGTAATTTTTATAATGGTGGTGGTGTCGGTTTAGGTGACTTTGATAAAGATGGCCTGATTGATATTTTTTTTTCAGGCAATCTGGTGGCCAATAAACTTTATCTAAATAAAGGCAATTTTAAATTTAATGACATTTCCATACAGGCAGGTATTGGAAGTGAGGGTGTTTGGACTACTGGCGTAAGTGTCGTTGATATTAACGCCGATGGATGGCTCGATATTTACATTTGTAAATCAGGACCTCCAGGCGGTACTAACAGACACAATGAGCTTTTTATAAATAATGGAAACGGTGTAGGTGAAATTCCTACTTTCACAGAAATGGCAAAAACATATCGACTTGATGATCAGGGACTTTCCACCCACGCTGCCTTCTTTGACTATGACAAAGATGGCGATTTAGATTTGTATTTACTCAATAATAGCTTACGGTCTATTGGAGGGTATGATTTAAGGAAAGACCAACGGAAAATTCCTGATCCTGACGGAGGTAATAAATTATATAGAAATGACGGAGCATTTTTTTCCGATGTAACCCTGCAAGCCGGCATTTATTCCAGTGCTATTGGTTTCGGATTGGGTGTCTCTATTGGTGATATAAATAAAGACGGCTGGCAAGATATTTATGTTTCTAACGACTTTTTTGAAAAGGATTATTTATACATCAATAACCAAGATGGCTCCTTTTCTGAAAAACTGGAATCTTTCATTCAGGAGATTAGTATGGGTTCCATGGGTGCCGATATAGCTGATATTAATAATGACGCTCTCCCTGATATTTTTGTAACAGAAATGCTTCCCGCAACGGACGAACGATTAAAAACAACGGCTCAGTTTGAAAAATGGGATAAGTATCAAACCAATCTTAACCAGGGTTATTATCATCAATTCAGTAGAAATACGCTTCAATTAAACAATGGATCAAACATAAACCAAGAGATTTCATTTTCTGAAATTTCCCGGTTTTCAGGGGTGCATGCCACGGACTGGAGCTGGGGTGCGCTTATCTTTGACATGGATATGGATGGTTTAAAGGATATTTTTGTTGCTAACGGCATTTATAAAGATCTTTTAAACCAGGATTATGTCAACTTTATAGGAAATCCCGATATGGTTAGACAAATCATCAGGCAAAAGAAAGAGGTGATAAAACAATTAATCGATTCCATACCCTCAAATAAAATCTCCAACTTTTCTTTTAAAAATGAAGGTGGTTATGAATTTAAAGATGTGGCTAAAGACTGGGGTTTAGATTTACCCTCTCATTCAAATGGTTCAGCTTATGGCGATTTGGATAACGATGGAGATTTAGACTTAGTTATTAATAACATAAACATGCCTTCTTTTATTTATGAAAATAGAAGTAATACTATTTTTAAAGACCGGCATTTCCTCAGTGTGGACTTGGTTGGAGAAGGAAAAAATACTTTTGCCCTGGGCAGCAAAGTAAGTGTTTATGTAAAAGATAAAATACTCTATCAGGAATTAGCGCCCATGAGAGGTTTTATGTCTTCGGTAGATTACCGTTTCCATTTTGGACTAGGCTTAGACTCCATCGTTGATTCCTTAATTATTGAATGGCCTAATCAAAATATATCTAAACTTTACAACATAAGGGCCGACCAGTTATTGCCTGTTTTTCAAAAAAAGACTACAACGATTAGCTACAATACTACGCTTAAACCAAGCTCTTTTTTACCTCCACTTTTTCAATCTGTACCCTTTCCAAAAGGCTTCCAATTTAAACATTTGGAAAGTAATTACGTTGATTTTGATAAAGAGCGATTGCGTTATAATATGATTTCTAATGAGGGTCCCTGTACTTGTTCCGGAGATTTCAACAAGGACGGATTAGATGATTTTTATATTGGCGGTGCACAAGGTCAGGCGGGTAGATTATGGATTCAAAATGCTTCCGGTCATTTCAAAACTATGGGAAATACCGTTTTTGACGAAGATTCAGCCTCAGAGGATACAGGATGTGTGTTTTTCGATGCAGATAACGATGGTTATCCTGAACTGTATGTTAGCAGCGGAAGTAACGAAGTTAATAATAGCTCTTTAACCTTAATGGATCGCTTGTACCTGAATACAAAGGGGAAAGCCGTGACCAAGAGTAAACAAATTTTACCAAGTCCCGTAAATTTAGAAAGTACCTCGGTAGTAAAAGCAGCTGATTTTGATAATGACGGAGATGTAGATCTTTTTGTTGGAGGAAGAGTTTCACCTAATATTTATGGCCAACCCGTGTCAAGTTATCTTCTACAAAATGACGGCAAGGGGCAATTTAACGATGTTTCCTCTACTTTAATACCTGATATCCAATCTATAGGCATGGTAACAGATGCTGAGTGGCTGGATTTTAATAAGGACGGCCAGATAGATTTAATCATCGTAGGAGAATGGATGCCTGTGCGTTTATTCCTTCAGAATAAAGGTAAATTTATTGACCAATCTCAAAAATTTGGCTTAAAAAACACAAATGGCTGGTATCATTCCATTTCACAAGGTGATTTTAACAGGGACGGATACCCTGATGTTGTACTTGGAAACCATGGATTAAATTCAAGGTTCAAAGCGACGAGCACTGAACCCATCAGTCTGTATGTTAACGATTTTGATAATAACGGAACCGTAGAACAAATATTAACGAGGTATTACGATGGAAAGGAGTTGCCGCTGCATTTAAGAACTGATTTGGTTCTTCAGCTACCTTATTTGAAGAAAAAATATCTGCGTTTTTCAAACTATCAAAACCAGGGAATAAGCGATATATTCACTAAGGAACAATTATCATCTTCCTTACAATTAAAAGCTTTTAACTTATCGTCGAGCTTACTCCTAAATGAGGGAGGTAAGAAATTCATTCAAAAGCCACTTCCTGCCGAAGCACAATTTAGCCCTGTTTATGCCCTATTAGTTACTGATTTCAACAAAGACGGACATGAGGATATTTTACTTGGAGGGAACCAATCCAGGGCAAAACCTGAAACAGGGATCTATCTTGGAAGCTATGGATTGCTTTTAAAAGGTATAGGAAATGGGGGTTTTATTCCACAAAAACAAAAGGAATCCGGCCTTTTTATAAAAGGAGAGATACGTTCTCTAACCTCTATTCGTATTAAAGACAAACTACACGTTATCGTAGGTAAAAACAATGATTTTCCAGCATTTTTAAGTTATTAACACATGAAAAAGTATCTTTTATTTTATCTTATTTTTCTTTC
>BJGN01000156.1 GCA_014190515.1 Bacteroidota bacterium | reverse complement strand
AAAAAGTAGTCATTCTATTAAAGAATTTTTCTCTGTCGAAATAATTCAGCTTTTCAAACAGAGAGATTTTTTAGTCTTTATGATAAGCCTTACCCTATTGTATGCTATTCCCATTGCCTACTATTATAGTTTTGTAAATAATTTTTTAACAACCATTCAGGTGAAAAATGCCGCCGGTTGGATGTCCATTGGACAAATAACAGAGATTGGCGTTATGCTACTTCTACCCTTTTTCCTTCGACATTTTTCATTTAAATGGGTTGTTTTTACCGGACTATTTCTGTGGGGTGCGAGATATGGTATTTTTGCCTACGCTGCTGAAAATCCAGGCATGCAACTCGTTTGGCTTCCCGCCATATTGGTTCACGGCTTCGCCTACGTATTTACCGGATTGGCTGGACAATTATATATTGATGAGAAAGCACCGAGACATTTAAGAAATACAGCACAAAGCATTATCACTTTTGCTATGCAAGGAATGGGAACTTTGTTCGGTACTTATTTTGCCGGATGGATGGTCGAGAGAAATGTAACTGCCTCGGGAGATTATAACTGGACTAATATTTGGATTTTTCCTACGATAGCTGGGATAGCTTTGTCCTTGTTTTTCCTTCTACTTTTTAAGCAAAAAGAAAAACAAGAACAAAGTTTACCCAATAATTAATTAGAAGCTATAAGTAACTTTAGCTACGGCCCTTCTGCCAATAATTGGCATATTTGGCAAAGCTCTGTATTGCTGGTTAAATAAATTTTGACAAGTTGCGTCAATAGATAAACCATTTGTTAATTTATAACCAACACCTATATCAATAAGATTTTTAGGGTCAGAAAATCCAGTGAACTGTCCTGCATTTGAATAGAATGAATCATCATGCTGGAAAGCGATATTTCCTCTCCATCCTGTTTCAGGAGCATATACAACACCTAAACGATATTTATTTTTAGGTATTCCTAAATTGAATATTAAGCCTGAACCTTTAGCTTCGCCCAAATCTTCCTCGCTAAAATCTGTTTTATTCACGGCTGAAAAATTGGCAAAAACATTCCAATCATTATTGATAGCATATCCAAATCCCAAATCTATTCCCATATAAGCTAATGAACCGAATGTTCTATAGCCAGCTGCATTATGAACCATTCCATCCTGAGGAACTCCTGTCGTTTCAACTGCGCCAAAGATAGGAGAAAGAGGAGCAATTTGTGCGGCAAATGCAGCACCACCCTGAGCATAAGCACCTGCTACTGCAGCACTTATCTGCGCCGCAGTAGCTGCCGCAGTAGCTGCTGGAAGACCTGAAGCAATCAAAGCAGCTTCCAATTGAGTTCTCACCGTAGCGCCTACTTTTGAACTTAAATCAGCTGCAATATTTTGCTCTGTGTATCTGATGGTTGGGCTTATGGCTGTAAAATTAATGAATCCTGAAGACGACAATCTGTAAACATCAGCGGAAACTACTAATTTTTTATTGAATACACCCTTATATCCAAATTCCAGGGTTCTTTCTGTTCTAATTTGTGGTTCCGTGGTATTGATTGGAGCTAATGGTAAACCATTGAAAATATTATATCCAGTAAACTTTCCACTCACACCTGTAGGTGTATTAGCCGGATTTGTTAAAATAGAACGAACAATCGGGAAAATGGTAGCTGGAAGTGCTGCCTGCAATCCTGTTAAAATAGAAGGAGTAACGGCACCGTAAGGAATAGCTAAGGGTAAACCAGGTGTCCCGTATGGCAAATCAGGGAAACCAGGCGCAGTTAAATCAATGACAGGATTAGCGGGAAATTTAGCTGTTTCTTTCATTCCCCTTAACCAAATATCAAAAAGTCCGGAAACAGGTGTTGCAACTGGAAAATCGATATACATAACTAGTGCATCGGGTGGCGCTGCAGTTTGGTTGTAAGAAGCTCTGAACGTATGATTTTTAGAAGCCTTATACACCAAAGCTAATCTCGGAGAAAACGCCTGTGCATCTAAAAAGTTAAAACGGTCAAAACGGCTTGCAGCAACAAATTCGAAACGCTCGCTTAAATCAAAAGATGCTTGTGCATAAGCTCCCAAAATATTATAATCGTCATTTTCCTCGTTGCGGCCATAAACTTGGTTGAAAGTGTTACTTCCAGCCTGACGGTAATCTGCACCCACAGTAACATCGGCATTTAAAAATTTCTTCAGATTAAAGTTATATTGAATCTGACCTTCTAACTGACTTCTTTCTATAGCCGTCCTGTTTCCTGTCTGATAAAGAAAAGTAGGTCTTTCAGGACTACCACCATCATTAAAATTGTAAAATACCTGAGCAAATAAGCCTCCCTTTTGTACTCTTGCCTGACCCCAGTAAGCTATAGACTGAGAAAGACCTTCTCCTTGTGAATTGTAAAATACGGAACTATTGGCATTCATACCACCAGCAAGAACTACCTTAGTATCTCCAGAAGGTCTCATTTCCAGGGTACCATTGATGGCACTATTCGACCAGAAATCCTGCATCATATTTCCATCACCATCCGGGTCAAGATCTGCTTTAGACAAAAGTACTTTTGCCGCAGATTGATTCGCTGAAATGATACCATTTGATACAACAGGATCTATAATGGATGTCTTAAATCTGTTGATTTGCTTTGTAAAGACACCTGCAGAAGTAGTTCCTTCAGAACCATCTAATACAAACTCTCCACCTCTTTTATTGTGTGCATTGATTTTGAAACCAATCTTTTTGTTTTTTGAAGCAACAGCTACTCTGGTTGAAATACCCCAGGTTGACATTTCTCCACCCATTAATTCAACCGTTGAACCAGGAAAATCAATAGGACTTTTAGAGATAAAGTGAACAACACCTGAAGTTACACCAGGACCATATAGAGCACCTGCAGCTCCACGAACAACCTCTATCCTCTGTAAATCAATGGAATTCAAGCCAGATGCATCTGACTGGAAAGTTCCTGTACCCGCGCCAACCAAACTTCTATAATCGAGGATGGGAAATACACCCGTTCCAAATAAACCCGCTGAACCTCTCATTTCAATGTTCATACGAGCAGCAGATTGCTGTTGAATTTGAACTCCAGGAACGTTTATCAATTCTCTAATAGGATCTACCGCAGAAGATGCTGCCTGCATCGTTTTTGCAGATATAACAGAAACTGACGCAGGTGCTTCTTGTACTTTCTCTGCTCTACGGGAGGCAGAAACAACGATTTCATCTAATGTGCTGATGTTTTCATCAAGTACAACATCTAGTTTTACATTGCCTGAAGTTACATCAAGGACTTTAGCATTGTATCCAATAAAACTAAATTCTACTTTAAAAGGTGGTTTTGTACTGGTTTCTAATCGGTACATACCATCTAAATCAGCTGATACTCCTGATGAGGTTCCTACAACCACAACGCTGGCTCCAACCAATGGCTCACCTTTTGAATCGGTAATTTTACCGCTTACTATGGTTTGCGCGTTTAAGGCAAAACAAAATAATAAGGCCGGTAATAAAAAAATGTTTCTAAGTTGTTTTCTTAACATGGTACACTATTTTTGTTCATCAATCCAATTTAAATTTACATTCTGAATAACTGGATGTTTTACTATCCTTCCACAAAATAATCAAAATTTTATATGGATTTATCTTTTTTTGTGTTTTAAAAATTGCTTGCTAAGCAATTTCTACTTTTGTATGCATTTTTAAAAAAAATTAATTCCCTTGGAAACAAATAATGACGGTTCAATCAGCTTAAATAAATTTATTTCATCTACGGGGATTTGTTCCCGCCGAGAAGCAGATACCTGGATTTCAGCAGGTAGAGTCACCATAAATAATCTTCCGACCCAACTGGGAAACAGGGTATTTCCCGGTGACCTGGTGCACATAGACGGAAAACCCATAATAGAAAACCCGCCCTTACTTTATATTGCTTATCATAAACCTGTAGGTATTGTATGCACTACCGATCTAAAAGAACCTAAAAATATAATTAGCCAAATCAAACATAATCAACGTCTTTTTCCTATCGGAAGGTTAGATAAAGCTTCCCATGGTCTTATTTTTCTTACCAATGACGGTGACATTGTCAATAAGGTGCTTCGAGCTGGAAATAATCATGAAAAAGAATACATCGTATCGCTAAATAAACCTATTACCGAGGCATTTTTAAAAAAAATGAGAACAGGCATTCCCATTTTAGGGACGGTAACTAAGCCTTGTGAAGTAGTACAAATAGATACATTTTCCTTTAAAATTATTTTAACTCAAGGCTTAAACCGACAAATTCGCAGAATGTGTGCTTTCCTGGATTATGAGGTTTATTCCTTAAAAAGAATTCGAATCATGGACATTACCATTGACGGGATTAAATCTAATACGTGGAGATATTTCACGCCTGCCGAAATGAGGAGGTTGGAAGGTAAATTACAATTTTCCTCCAAAACCGCCGAAGCCTCTCTGCCAAGAAAGGAATCTAATAAAGATTAATACTTAAAAACTAACATGGGATTTTTTATGGCCCCCGTTATTTCTCGCACAAGGGAATGCTCCATTAATCTTTCCCAAAAAGATCTTTCGTGAAATGTTACGGCTAACATTACCTCTGGGTATTCGCCAAGAAAATCAAGGATTGCGGCAAAGGGTTCCCCTTTCAAAATTTTGAAATCCATACCAACCTCCTCATGGTCTTCAGCAAAAGAATGTAATATTTGTTTCATCTTTGCAATGGCTTTATATTCATCTTCGTCTGTTTCTGAAACATGTAAAAGATGTAATTTTATACCTAATATCGAACACCATGGCAGGAGAACATCTAATGTTGATATACTTCCCGATGAAAAATCAGTGGCGTAATAAATAGAGGTGAGTGGCGCCTCATTGGCTTCTTCTGGTATAATAATTACAGGAAAATCGACACGATCTATTATTTTTTGGGTTGATTCTCCCCAAAAAATTCCTTCTAATATTTTCTTCTTCCTCTTTCCAATAATTAATAAAGATGGGGTGTATTTTTCTGCCAATAGCTCACACTGTTCAACAATATTCCCATAAACGAGCTCATGCTGAATTAAATTATCGCCCTTTTCTAATTGAATTTTTTTATTCTCATCTGAAAATTTAGATAGTTTTAACCTACTATCTTCTTGAAATTCAATCCGATCTATTGGTTCTACATGTACCAATATTATTTTATAGTTCAATCTTTCAGCAAAGCGCATCGCTATTCCTAAAGCAATTTTACTTGAAGGGGTATAGTCTGTAAGGCATAAGATTGTTTTCATGGAACTCATTTCATACCATTAAGATAATCATTTTATTCCATTTTTGTCTTATTTTCCTTCAACATAGATAAAACCACGCCCACTGTTAAAGCGAAAACAATAAAGGCTAAAGACAACCAGTCTGGCAAATGAATTTGATGAGAAACCAACATTTTTATTCCCACAAATGCCAGTATCGCTACGAGGCTATACTTTAAATACTCAAATTTGTCTATAAAAGCAGCTAATACGAAGTACAAGGAACGCAATCCTAAAATGGCGAAAATATTTGAAGTAAATACAATAAATGGATCTGTTGTGATGGCAAAAATTGCTGGAATACTATCGAATGCAAACATTACGTCTGTAGTCTCCACCACCATTAAGGCGATAAATAAGGGCGTTGCCACCCAAAGCTTTCCCTCTTTAATAAAAAAATGATCCCCGTGAAATTTCGTCGTCACCGGAAAAAATCGCTTCACCAATTTAATGGTTGGATTGTTTTCCGGGTGGATGCTTTCATGGGTTCCTGATTTCAGCATTTTATATGCTGCATACAATAAAATGATACCGAAAATATAAACTATCCATGTAAAACTTTCCATCAGCACAGCCCCAACGCCTATCATTAATCCTCTAAAAATGATAGCACCTAAAATACCCCAGAATAAAACCCGGTGTTGGTTCGCCTGAGGTATGTTAAAGTAAGAAAAGATGATAGCTATGACAAAAATATTATCAATACTCAAAGATTGTTCAACAAGATAACCTGTTAAATAAGTTATGACCGCCTCTTTTCCCGTTAACACGTGACTTCCTTGGGGCAGCCAGTTATTTGTATAGGCAAAGTAAATAAATACGCTGAATAATAAGGACAAACTCACCCATAAGCCAGTCCAACGTAAAGCTTCCTTCGTACTTACGTTGTGCGGATTCTTATTTAAAACTCCAAGATCTATTCCTAATAAAATAAGGATAAGTAAAATAAAGCCCGTCCAGATAATCATAATTTCAGCTTAATATTTTAAAAAAAAAAGCCCCTGATGTATTTCAGAGGCTTTGTGAGGTCGGAGGCGGATTCGAACCGTCGTACGAGGTTTTGCAGACCTCTGCCTAGCCACTCGGCCACCCGACCCTATTTTCACATATTTTATATGAAGCGCAAATATACTTGTTTTTTTATTAACAGGCAATACTAATTTGATTATTTAATAAATATAGAGCCTAGTTAATTATTTTTTCCTTTTCCCACTTTTTTTCTAATTCTTCCATATTTGTTCCCCTTACAAACCGATAAGCGATTATAGCCTCTTTTGACACCTTTTTTTCATAGTAAACCAAGCCAATGCCTTTAGCATATATTTCCATACCCTCAAATAACTGTCCGGTAACCCCCTCGTTTTCCACTTCAATTTTTTCTTTTACCCTAAAAATAATGGCCGGAATTTCCTGTTTATTTAAA
>BJGN01000155.1 GCA_014190515.1 Bacteroidota bacterium | reverse complement strand
AAAAAGGAGATTTATCTGTTGAAAAGTCATTTGCATTGGTTGATGTGCCTGTACCAGAGGCCATTAATACAGATATAGATAAATTTCCTCTTCCATCTCTGTCAGAATATGGTTTTTTTGATTCTCCCTTAGCTTCCCTTCAACCCAGGGAAAGGGTGTTGCCTTATGAACCGATCACTTCCTTGTTTACCGATTATGCTTTTAAAAAGAGATTCGTTTGGATGCCAGAAGGAGCTGAAGCCCAAATAGATGCAGAAGGGGTCGTCCAATTTCCATTGGGTACCATTCTAATAAAACATTTTTATTATCCATCTGATTTTTCTAATGAAAATGAAAATTGGGATATGATGGAAACCAGACTTTTGGTAAAGTCAGGAGAAGAGTGGAAAGCTTATTCTTATGTTTGGAATGAAGATGATTCTGACGCTTTTTATAATCCAGTGGGTGATATTTTAAACGCTGCTTTTGTTGATAAAAGGGGTTTGGCAAAATCTGTAGATTATGCCGTTCCAAATAAAAATCAATGTAAAAGTTGTCATAATCGCGATAATATCATTAAGCCTTTAGGTCCTATCGTCCAGAATCTGGATAAAGACGTCGTTTATCCGGAAGGGAAAATGAATCAGGTCACAAAATGGCAATCAGTAGGTTATTTGGCAAAAGATTATGTCAAAAAACCAAATCATAAACCGTTAGCAGATTGGCAGGATAAATCTAAATCGTTGGAAGAAAGATCTTTAGCTTATTTACAGGTCAATTGTGGACATTGCCATAGGGAAAATGGTAGCGCTCATACGACCGGTTTATTTTTATTGACTACTATGGATGAAAGGAAGAAATTGGGAATTTGTAAAACACCGGTGGCAGCCGGGAAAGGAGCGGGAAATTTAAAATTTGATATTCAACCCGGTCAACCTGAGGCTTCTATCCTTTTATATAGGATGAAAAGTGAAGATCCCGGCGTTATGATGCCAGAACTAGGAAGAATGATAAAACATGAGGAGGGTATTCAGTTAATCAGCGACTGGATTGCCTCTATGCCAAATAACTGTGAAAAGGCTTTACAACCTGAGTTATGAACGAGTTAAAAAAGGTATTGATTCAACAAATTTTGGAAACTCATGACGAAGGATTATTAAAAATGATGTTGGATATTCTGAAATTGAATGATGAACAGCCAGGGTATCATAATACAATGGAATCTACCTTTTTTAGCCCTGGTAATGGTGAAGATTCAGACATTCAAGAAAGTATTGATTCCTTTTTCAATCCTCAATATTCAAATAACGATAATTATTAATATGTACGAATATAAGTTTATAAGAATCAGAACAAGTATTTGGAGTGGTTTACCCAAACAGGATTATCGAAAGGTTGTCCAAGCTGAAACCAAGGAGGGCTGGAGATTAATTCAGATTTTAACTCCTACCGGTATTTCCATGTTACCTGGTTTTTATGAATTGATATTTGAACGCCTCAAAGCTGAATTTGTATGAAAAATATCTTTATTCTATTAAGTTTTTTATTATTATCGAGTGCTATTACAGGCCAAAATTTCGAAATATTAAGCCTTAAAGAGCAGGCAGAAGTTAGAGATTCGTGGTTGAAAGAACGTTTTAAACAAGTTACTCCCTCTCTGATGAGGAGAGAAGGGATTGATATGTGGTTGGTTATTTCAAGGGAATATAATGAAGATCCTGTTATGAAAACCATGCTTCCAGCCACCTGGCTTTCTGCCAGAAGAACTACTATGTTGGTTATGTATGATAATGGAAGAGAAATAGAAACGTATTCCGTCGCCAGGTATGATGTCGGTGAAATTTTTAAAAAATCATGGGATCCGGAAAAACAGCCCGATCAATGGAAAAGGTTAGCCGAAATTATTATAGAAAAAAATCCCAGGAAAATAGCTATAAATAAGTCAGCCAACTTTGGTCATGCAGATGGTATATCTTCATTTCATCATGATAAATTGATGGAATCTATTCCTGCGAATTTTAAAAATAGGGTAGTGTCGGCAGAAAAATTAGCTGTTGGCTGGCTGGAAAAACGAATTCCTGAGGAAATGGCCGCTTACCGCCACATTATGCGTATTGCCCATGAAATTATTGCGCAAGGTTTTTCGGAGGAAGTAATTACGCCAGGTGTTACTAAAACAGAAGACGTCGTATGGTGGTATCGTGAGAAAATTTCTTCCTTGGGTCTCTCCGCATGGTTTCACCCAACGGTAGATGTTCAACGAGGGGAGGTTGATTCAAATGAGGCACAAAGAGAATTTTCAAGAAGACCGGATAACTCTGTTATTCAACCTGGCGATTTGGTACATGTCGATTTTGGTATTTCCTATTTGGGATTACACACTGATACACAAGAGAATGCTTATATCTGTCGTATTGGGGAGCACGATGCACCACCTTATTTAAAAGAAGCCTTTGATCAGGGACTTAAATTAATGGATTTTTTAACAGATGCCTTTCAGGATGGTAAAACGGGGAATGAAGTGTTGAAAGAAGCTTTATCAAAAGCCGTAGCTGCTGGGTTGAAGCCTTCTATTTATAGTCATCCCATTGGTTTTCATGGACATGGCGCGGGTCCAACCATAGGGCTTTGGGATCAGCAGGGTGGGGTACCAATAACTGGTGATTATCAGATTACCCCTGGAACCGCTTATTCCATTGAATTAAATACCCGAGTTTTTATACCAGAATGGAATAAAGAAATAAGAATGATGATGGAGGAAGATGCTTATTTCGATGGGAAAAAGGTTTCTTACATAGACGGTCGCCAGGTAAATTATTTTCTTATTCCAAGGCCTAAAAATACCTGGAAATAAATAAAAATGTTCACAAAAACCTGGCATTTATATAAAGATGCCTTTTCAGGTATTAACAAAGAAGTCTGGCTATTGGCGTTGGTTTCACTTATCAATAGAAGTGGGACGATGGTCGTTCCCTTTCTCACCATTTATCTGAAAGGTAAAATGGGATTCTCCTATCTGGAAATAGGCATTATAATGAGTGTATTCGGTGTGGGTTCCTTAATAGGGACTTATTCGGGTGGGAAATTAACCGATAAAATTGGATTTTATCCAGTGCTTTTTTGGTCCCTTTTTCTGGGTGGTCTGTCGTTTATACTTCTTGGATTCCTAACCTCTTTTCTGGCTTGGTGTATTTCAATCACCATTTTAGGGATGGTGGGGGAGGCTTTCAGACCCGCTATTTACACTGGATTAGCTTCCTATTCGGAGGGAACGTATCAAACAAGAGGTACTTCTCTCATTCGATTAGCTGTAAATCTGGGTATTTCAGTAGGTCCAGCAATAGGTGGATTTATTGCTTACAACATAGGATTTGCTGGCTTGTTTTGGGCAGATGGCCTTACTTGTATTGCCGCAGCTATATTTATGCGTATTTTTATTCCATACAAAACGAATAAGACATCGAATCCTGTGGAAAATTTACCAGTCTTAGGATTATCTGCTTACAAAGATGTCAATTTTTTAATTTTTATTGGTTTCCTCGTTTTTACATCCTTAGGATTTATGCAATTTTTTCTGCTCATCCCCATGTATTATAAAGAGCATTTCATGCTTAATGAAAGTCAAATAGGGCTTCTTTTAGCGTTGAATGGAATGATGATTGTACTTTTTGAAATGCCACTGGTACATAAACTGGAAAATAAAATACCCAAATTATTACTTATTGCCTTAGGATCTGGCTTCCTTGGTTTATCTTTTCTCCTGTTGATTCCAGGATTTACAGGTTGGTGGGTTGCAGTTATTTCTTTGATTATTCTAACTTTAGGTGAAATTTTTAACATGCCTTTTGCAAATTCCTTTGCCATGAATCAGGCGTCGGAAGGTCGAAGAGGGCAATATATGGCGTTATATGCAATGGCTTATTCAGTGGCTCATATCATTGCGCCGGGTTTAGGTTCCTTCTTTATTGAAAACTATGGATATTCAAGTCTATGGGCCTTAAATGGCTTTTTGTGCCTTGGTTCTATGGTAGGATTTTATTTTATGCAAAGACATCCACGTTTGAAATACATTTGATATGCTTGCCGACATTGGAAGTGACATAGAAAGGGCAAAAAACCATTTGATTGCCAACGAAGTTATTGGTTTACCTACTGAAACAGTTTACGGATTAGCTGGAAACGGGTTAAAGTCTGAAGTGGTGGCTAAAATTTTCGCCATTAAAAACAGGCCTTATTTTGATCCTCTCATATTACATATAGGTGATTATTCCCAATTGATTTCCCTGGCAAGGGAGGTACCTGAGCCGCTGAATGATTTAGTGAAAGCATTTTGGCCGGGGCCTCTTACTATTTTAGTACCCAAAAGGGATATTATTCCGGATATAGTGACCTCCGGTTTACCCAGAGTAGCCATTAGAATGCCCAATCACCCGCTTACCCTAGCTCTGCTAAATACTATACCGTTTCCATTGGCGGCACCCAGTGCGAATCCATTTGGGTATATTAGTCCAACTACGCCTGTACACGTCGTTAAACAACTTGGCGTGAAAATACCCTTTGTTTTAGATGGCGGAAGATGTCAGATTGGCATAGAAAGTACTATCGTTGGTATGGAGATGGATGATTTAGTCATCTATCGTCTTGGAGGGCTGAGTTTGGAAAATATTCGTTCCGTGTATAAAGGAAACATTAAAATGAATGTATCTTCTTCGAATCCTGAGTCTCCTGGTATGATTTTAAGCCATTATGCGCCTAAAAAACCTCTATTTTTAGGCGATAAGGAAACCCTGCTTTCCATGGGGCAGCATAAGAACGCCGCTGTGCTGTGTTTTAAAACAAAGTGGTCAGAAATGGATGTTAAAAATCAATGGGTTTTATCAGAATCAGCTGATTATGAAGAATCTGCACACAGATTATTCTCCTTTTTAAGGGAAATGGACGAGGCAGATATCACTCATATTTTAGCAGAAAAATTGCCTGAAGAAGGACTGGGGATTGCTATTAATGATAGATTATACAGGGCATCTCAAAAATAGATGCTACTTTATAAAACTGAATGGCTTTTTTTTCGTTCTTAGATTATTAATATTTAAAAACTCAAATTTTACAAAATGCGTAAAAATAATTTCATTTTGTCAGCAATCTTATCTGCTGCTATTTTTTGCCTGCCTTCTTTCGTTTCTGCTCAGTCAAAACCTGCAAGCCCTGAATTATCTTCCTCTGCGAAGGTGGGTTCTACTGAGATTTCTATGAAATGGGGAGCTCCTTCAGTTAAAGGAAGAGCTATTTGGGGTGAATTAGTTCCTTATGACAAAATCTGGCGTACTGGTGCTAATAATGCTACCACTTTTACTGCTTCTAAAGACGTAAAAATTAATGATAAAGCATTAGCTGCTGGTACTTATTCAGTTTTTACTATTCCTGGTAAAACAGAATGGACTTTGATTTTCAATAAGAAAGCAGAGCAATGGGGCGCTTATGACTACAAGGATTCTGACGATGCGCTTAGAGTTACTGTTACCCCTAAAATGGTTGCAGATGTAACAGAACAGTTAACATTTACTGTAAATAAAAATGGTAAAGTTTCTTTCCAATGGGAAAAATTAACTTTTGATTTTACTGTTTCTTCTGCTAAATAATTAGGTTTACACAAGTTTAATAAAAATAAGCGCTTGACATTTATTGTTTTGCGCTTATTTTTTTGAATATTATGTTTACATTAGCTGCCAAATTTGTAACTACTTATTACTTGTGATGAAAAACGTTACTCCTCGATTATTTATTCTGATTTGTTTTTTATCCTTTTTTATTCAAGGTTGCCATAATAAGGAAGCTATTTTAAATAATCTTTCCCATAAATGGCTATTAGATAAAGGTTTTAGAAATGAAAAAGAAACAGATTCTCTTTCCGGTTTATACTTTGAATTTAATAAAGCAGGAGAGGTTACAACCAATTTGAATGGTCAAGACGAAAGGCTGACCTATAAATTAGACGGGGAAGATATTATAGAACTGGCCGGGACGGAAGGTGTATTTTTAAATATAATAGAATTATCAGAGACAAAACTTATTCTTCAAACTGATATTCAAGGTTATACGTTCAAGTTTGTGTTGCTAAAAGATAAATGATTTAATCCTCCAAAACCGTCGGCTGGTTTTTTAACAGGATATTCCTGATTATTCTATCCGCATGATCCCGGGTATTTTCAATAAATAGTTTACTGGTTTCCATACCGCCACACACTACCCCTGCAATATAAACTCCTTTCAAGTTCGTCTCCAAGGTTGTTTCGTCAAAAGATGGCTTACAGTTTATTTGATTTTCAAATGTTAATCCCAAATGCGCCAGAAAGTCAATGTTTGGTTGGTACCCCGTCAACGCAAGCACCCAATCATTGTCCAGAGAAATAGTTTCCTTGTCGGTTTTAATCAGCACCTTACCTGGTAAAATTTCGAGGACTTCACTATTGAAATATGCGGTAATGCTACCTTCCTTTATCCGGTTTTCTATATTTGGTTTTATCCAGTATTTAACTCTTGGACTTATTTCATTGCCCCTGATGACCATAGTCACCTCCCCTCCTTTTTGCCATATTTCCAACGCTGCGTCGCAGGCAGAATTTGCAGCACCAATAATAACGACTTTTTGATGGATGTATCGGTGGGGATCGTCATAGTAATGCCTTACCTTTGGCAGCTCTTCTCCGGGTATATTCAAGAGAACAGGTTTGTCATAAAATCCGGTAGCAATC
>BJGN01000154.1 GCA_014190515.1 Bacteroidota bacterium | reverse complement strand
AATTTTTTCTCAATGACATCTACAATTAAAATTCTGAATCCGATTTGATCTACTGCAAAAAGATATCGTCCATCTTTACTCAATACCATGTCACCAATATATCCATGCAAATAATTAAACTTATTATTTTTAAAACTGCAATCAATATCCCCTTTCGATTTTCCAGTATTCGCATCAAAAGAATAAATTTTATTTGCTTGACCTCCTGCAGCGTAAACAGTTTGGTTATCAGGCGAAATAGCAATACCCATAAAAACAGATTCCAAAACACCTTTATCACTTTTTACAGTGGGTGGAATCTGAGTTATTTGAGGGTTATCAGTTAAAATATTTTTTAAAATACTTATTGATATTGGGCTCGTTCCAGAATTGGCTGTGATAGCGATAGAGCCGTCCATACTGAGGGTTAAACCGTAAGGATGTGGAGCAACTTGATGCACTTTCCCAGCAGGTGTGATGACCCTGCCATTAGGAATAATAGTTTTTCCGTTTTTATCAATCTTTATATAACCATCACCTGCAGGAGCGGAAATAATAAAAGGTACCGATTGAGCTGGTAGCAGCAAGGTAATCAATGAAAAAAGTCCAAAGAATAAAGCTAATTTCATATTGTTTTTTTCCAAATCTAAATAAAATTGACCATTTTTACTAAGAAAGCTATTCCTATTTATTCCAATTCGTACAAATTTATATGTCCTTAACATTACTAAGACCCAAAATTAAAATCTGTTGTATCAGCAGTTTAGAAGAGGCGTTTCTTTCTATAAAATATGGAGCCGATGCCATTGGATTAGTTGGAAATATGCCAAGTGGACCTGGCATTATTTCGGATGAACTCATATCTTTAATAACAAGGGAAATTCCCCCACCCATTGCAACTTTTCTGCTCACAAGTGAAAGAAAAGCTTCAGACATCATTGCTCACCATCAAAAAGTGCAAACAAATACCATACAGTTGGTTGATTCCTTATTGGAAATGGACTACACCAAGATTAGAGAGGCCATTCCACCAGTAAAAATAGTTCAGGTTATTCATGTTCTAAATGAAAAACAAATAGATGAAGCGCTTGAGATTGAGCCATGGGTGGATGCTATTCTCCTGGATAGCGGGAATCCTAATCTGCAGGTTAAAATTTTAGGTGGAACAGGAAATTCACATGACTGGAAGTTAAGTAGAAAAATAAGAGAGGCGGTGAAAAAGCCTGTTTTTTTGGCCGGTGGCATAAATGCACACAATGTGAAACAAGCCATAGAAGAAGTAAATCCTTACGGCATAGATTTATGCAGTAGCGTAAGAACAAACGGACGATTAGATGCGTCAAAGCTGGATATTTTTTTTAAGGCTATTCATATTTCTTAAACAATTAAATGTTGAGAATGTTAGGCTTAAAAAAATAAACATGGACAGAAGAACTTTTATTCAAGAATTAAAATTACCCATAATGGCCACCTGTGCCATTTGCTTAGGGTCATGCGCTAAAGACGATATTACTACGCCAGGTGGAGGTAATACGGGTGGTAACAATACAGGTGGTAATACTACGAATAGTTTTAAGGTCGATTTAACTAAAGAACTTCAAGCCGTTGGTTCTTTTATTTTTAACGATAAAATTATTGTAGTTCGTCTCGCCACTGGAAGTGTCCCATCTTCTTTTGTAGCGTTACAAAGAGCATGTACGCATCAGGGAACCGACGTCAATTGGAATGCATCTAAAAATGAATTCATTTGTCCGAATCATGGAGCCCGTTTCAATACATCCGGACAAAATATTGGAGGTCAATCTACCAGTGCTTTACCTGTTTACGCCATTAGTATTTCAGGAACTACGCTATCTGTTGGATAATTACAACTCTTTGTTTTTTTCCAGAAATTTTAAGAATGGCTTTGAACCTAGGACGTTTACCTCTCCTCTCAGGCCTTTTACAAATCGAGCTGGAGGTGCAAAGCTTTGAACTTTAACCTTAAAATGAAATCTTCCTGTACCATACATTTCTTTGACGAATGGCTTGCACAAAGGAAATTCATCTTTAAGGATTAAATAAGCTCTCATTGACATGTCCAGCTCGATAGTTTTATCGAGACTAGTACCTTGAAATCCAAAGATATCAGGTTTATTATATTTGTGTTGTTCTTCAAATTTAAAGGTCGCCTTAGTTATTTGTACCTCTGAAATACGCTCTACTTTAAAATATTTATTTTCACCCGTTGAAACCTCATAAGCAACGATAGCTTCATAATTGGGTGTAAATGCTATAGGTTCTACTAACCTATCTGATACTATCTGGCTATTTGCGGAATAATAATTTTTAAGAATTACCTGATTTTTTTGAGTGATAGCCTCGTAAAGATTAAAAATAATTTGGGAAAGATGCGCTTTAAAAATATTTTCCGCGCCTACATTGGCTACTGTCAGACCTTGAATTTTCTGTAATACACTTTGTGATAAATTATGTTGATTTCCAACACTTTGAACCAGTTTAACCAAGTAATCTATCTCTTGATCGGAAAGATTCAATGACTTTTTATCCACATCAGCAGGTAAAAAGTATCTGTTTTCATCGTCCTTTAATACTATAATACCAAGCTCTGCTAAAAGATCCAGATATCTATACACCGAGCGTTCAGAAATATCCAATAAACTCACCAAGGTTTTCATTCCTTTCGATGGCTTGGCTTTTAAAAAGTTAATCAACTCAAAAACCCTGAAAATTCTATTTTGATTGAACATAAATCAATATTTTTTCAAATAAAATCATTTTTTTTTGCTTTTGAAAACTTACTGACCTTAATTGGCAAAATAAAGTCTTTATTTTGTAAAAGTTTTAGTTTTCAGCCAAGCCACCTTAGCAATTCAGCCAGTTAGGGTGGTTTTTTATTGGATAAATTTCTTTCTGTACCATATAAATGGAAAAAAGAAAAAATTCAAACCAATAATAGAAGGTAATATCCATTCCAATTTATTTATGGCCAGTAGGAACGACATAATCAATAATTGAAATCCTAATCCATACATTGATAAAAAAGTCATAAACAAAGAGGGAAATGTAGTAGCTTTTGAGGCTTTTGGGTCTAAATAATAAATAATTTTATCAAAAAGACCATAGCTTAGTTTGTACCATTGGAATAAAAAATTAACCTTATACTGATTTTCTCCTGGATAAGCATCTGGTGCATTTATTTCAAATATTTGACTTGTATGATCACTGCCTGCAGACTTATTTCGCAATATTACATAGTAATAATTGTAGAGTGTGCCTTGGGTTTGCAAACTAAAAAAGGCTATGAGCATGATAAAAATGGAGACATCAGATTTCCAATAGAAGACCATTAAAAACAAAAAATTTAGAATAAGATCAAAAATACTATCTAAATACCTACCTACATAAGAAGGTTTATTTCTCATTCTTGCTAACTCACCATCGGCTGCATCGATGACTGATTTGAGTATAATAAAGGAGGCAGCTAAATAAAGTTGGTCTGTCAGGATAAAATAAATAGCCAACAAGCCGCTAAGACCAAATAGAATAGTCAGATGAACAGGCGTTATGCTTGTATTAAGAGAAGCTCTGGAAATAAATTTTGCAAAAAACCTGCCATAATCAGATAAATCCAAAAATTTATCTTTATCAATAAGTTTGGGCATTATGATAGTTAAAAGATGATTTTAATTACTTCCTTTTAAGGAAATTTGGTAAAAAACGCGGTACTTTTTCCTGATATTCTTTGTATTTCGGATACTTGGATGCAGAAATTTCCTCTGAAAAATTGGCACTTCCTCTGAATAAAAGAATTAACAGTATAGCGCCACCGATAGACCAATTAAACCATTGACCAGTAGCATGGACGCTGAACAAATACAGAATAACCCATATAGCTTGTTCCGCGGCATAATTAGGATGCCTGACAAAAGCCCATAAACCATTTGATACAAATCCATCTTCATATATCCCCAAATCCTTATCGGTGTACATTCTATTATATTTTTCCGTTTGAAAATCGTATTGCTGTTGATCGGCAATATATTCAATGAATATGGCCGCCATAAAAAGAAAAGCAAGCAGGTAATCAATCATTCCCACTGCGGCTACATTTTCAGCATATACGGCAATTACGGGTAGAGTAATAAGAAAAATGAGGGTATTCTGGTAGAAACAAATGAATCCCAAATTAAAAAGAGTCCAAATGAAAGGATTTTTAAGACCTGGTTTTTTTCGCAATATTTCCCAGCGATAATCCTCTTCACCTTCCCAAAATTTCCAGGAATACGCTCCCCTTCTGGCAAAATTATAAGTAAGTCTCATCCCCCAGAGCGTAACTAAAATAGCCATAATTAACATCCTATCATTCCACTGACCCAAATAAGCCATATACCAAACATAGATGACGGGTACAATACTCCATAGTTTGTCCACCTGCGAATAATTACCTGTTAACTGTCCTGCGGTAAAAGTGAATAAAATAACAGCTCCTGCTATATAATATGAATTTATAATCATATTCCATTGAATATCATTGGGAGGCGTACCAAAATAAAACGCACAGACTGGTAAAATAAAAAGGGTAATGAGTAAAAAAAATACCGTCTTTTTCATAATTTTTATGAATTTGATTATTATCGAAAAATAATAAAAGCTGGTAAAACTAACTAAAATGCTCCTCATTATAAGTAGTTCTCTAAATAAAATTAAAATATACCTTAGCTTTGGTATTAATCAAAAGGTACATTTACTTTTAAGCAAGTTAATTATTATCTTCCCAACTTAAATGGTAAAAAATGAAATATCTAATTTTCTTATTCCTTTGTTTTTCTTTGGGTTTACAAAGTCAAACAACCGAGTTTTTTTCTCCCAATTCCTTTGTTGATAAGGATAGGGTTGAAAAAATAAAAAGCACCTTTTCCCTGGTTGAAAAAATGTACAGTGACCATGCGGTAAAAAATCATTTTCCAGGATATTCCTTCGGCATAGTGGTGGACGGGCAACTCATTTTTAAGGGTAGTGGTGGGTTTTCCAACCTGGAAAATAAAACACCTGCCTCTTCTTCCACACTATTCAGAATTGCTTCCATGTCGAAAAGTTTCACTACTGCGGCTATATTAAAACTGCGGGATGATGGAAAATTAAGCTTAGATGATCCCATTGAAAAATACCTGCCAGCCATTAAAAATCAAAAATTAACAGTAGATGGGCCTCCCATTAGCATAAGACATTGTATGAATCATTTAGCTGGTTTTCCAGAGGATAATCCATGGGGAGACAGACAGTTAGCAGATTCAGAGGAAGACCTGATACAACTCATTAGCAAAACCTTGTCCTTTTCCAATACGCCTGGAGTTTCTTATGAATATAGTAATTTGGGATTCACCATACTCGGTTATATTATTCATAAAGTTTCTGGTTTACCTTATAATGAATACATCCAAAAAAATATTCTTAGGCCTATTGGCATGCAAAATACAACATACGAGTATTCAGAAGTGAAACCAGAATTATTAGCGCAGGGATATCGTTTCATAGATGGAGAATGGAAAATTGAACCCTTATTAGCCGATGGAATTTATGGTGCGATGGGAGGAATGATTACCTCCATAGATGAGTTTAGCCAATACGTTTCCCTTCATCAACAGGCCTGGCCAGAACGAAATGATGAGGACAAAATGCCAATTAAAAGGGGAACCCTTAGAGAAATGCATGTTCCTCAGGCTTTTATAGGCTTAAATCCAGGATACACATTGCCAAATGGAAAAAAAATGGCTACCACGTCCAGTTATACTTTTGGGCTGAATTGGATGAAAGACCAATGGGGTAAGGCGAGTTTGGGGCATAGTGGAGGCTTACCTGGTTTTGGTAGTAATTGGCGTTTTATGCCTGAATATGGTATTGGTGTTATTTATTTCGCAAATGTCACCTACGCCCCTACCTCCGGACTTAATGTAGCTATACTTGACACCATCATTCAATTAGCTCAATTAAAACCTAGGAGCGTTTCTATCTCATCTATATTGGCGAAAAGACAAAAAGAAATGATAGACCTTTTACCATCCTGGGAAAATTTGCCCGATATTTTTGCTGACAATTTCTTTTCTGACTATAACTTGAAGGATCTAAAGACAGAATCAACATCTTTATTTTCAGCTGCGGGTAAAATCATTTCAGTTTCGCCCATTTTTCCTGAAAATCAATTAAGGGGCTATTGTATTTTGAAGGGTGAGAAAAAATCTTTAAAATTGAGCTTTACGTTAACTCCCGAAGTACCAGCCCGTATTCAGGAATACCATTTGACAGAATGGAAAGATACCAAATAAAAATAAAAAGACCGGAACTCCCCTGAGGGAGATTCCGGTTACCTATTACTCTCGATTTAACTTTTATTCTCTTCTTAAATAAATTAAGTTAGCTTTTTAAATATGGTACAAAGATAGTTTCTTGCTTTTCCTAATCATATACTCATAAATGAGTATTTTTTACACCCAACCATACTTTATCGACTTATTTACCAATTCCAACGTATTTTTTACATCACATTTAGACAGCATATTCCTTCTATGGGTGTTAACCGTTTCCTTTGAAATGAATAATTCTTTGGCAATTTCTTCACTCGTTTTACCTTGAATCAACTTATTCAATATTTCTTTTTCTCTCGGTGAAAACCGCTCTTCCGGTTTCAAAAAGGAAAATTTATTTTCAACCTGAACATTTTCATAAGAGGGTTCACCATCCAACCCTATAAAAGACAGTACAGGAA
>BJGN01000153.1 GCA_014190515.1 Bacteroidota bacterium | reverse complement strand
TTGAAATAGCTGAAATTTTTGCTCGCGAAAATAACATAATTTTAACCGCCAATGGTTGACATCGACTCCGTGGCAGGAAAAAAGGTTTCCCTGTTTTTTTCTGCCTCCCAACCATCTTTTGCTCTATGGGAAAAACTTTGTTTGAGTGCTCCTTTAATTTGTTCTTCTGAAGCATCATTGCGCATTAAATCCCGAAGATTAAATACCCCATGATCATATAAACAAGTTTTTAATGTGCCTTGTGGCGTAATTCTTATCCTGTTACAAGTGCCACAAAATGTTCGGCTATAGGCAGCAATGATACCGATATCTCCCTTATAACCTGGAATTTTATAATTACTTGACGTGGAATACCTGGGGTCTTCCAATTTTGATAAAGAAGGAAATTTCTCTTTTATATAGTTTAAAATATTAATATGATTCCACTGAAGATGCTCGTAATGACTACCTGTCCCATTAAAGGGCATTTCTTCAATAAATCGGACGCTTACGGGCGTGTTTTTGGTTAGTTCACAAAGGGGAATCAGATCATCTATATTCTTATTGGCCATAACCACCGCATTTATTTTCGTTGGGATGCCATGATGAATTAAAGCCTCCAGTGTATTATAAACCGTTGAAAACAAATCTCTTCTGGTGATTTCAAAAAAACGGGCAGCATCTAAAGTGTCTAAAGACAAATTGACCGATTTAATACCTAAGCGTTTTAGTTCCGGAATAATATCTGCCGTATGGGTTCCATTGGTCGTGATATGGATTTCCTTTAGATGGGGCAAAGTATGAATACTTTCTATGAATTTCATGATATCCTTTCTCACAAAAGGTTCACCTCCGGTAATTCTTAACTTGGAAATACCCAGTTCCGTGAGGATTTTGGTCAGTCTTTCTAATTCCTCAAATTGCAATAATTCTTTTTTGGGCATATATTGAATGCCTTCCTCTGGCATGCAATAAAAGCATCGTAGATTGCAGCGATCGGTTACTGCAATGCGCGCATAATTTATGATTCTTCCGTGATTATCAAAAATAGATTCGGTCATAATGGTATTTAATAGCGCCACGATGTTACATCGACGTTTTTTGGCGCTGATTTTAGAATTCTGGCTGTCCATTTTGGAATGAACATCTGATGGTAACGGAGGCGGGAAATATAATTTGGCTGAGTATGATCCCCATTCCAGCAATGTTCCGCCCTGTCGCCGTAGTCAACTTCTCCGTCATAATGAGGATTTTTGGTTTCCTCTAACATTTGCTCTGTAAAATAAACCGCATTATTCAGGTAAAAATTATCCATATCACCACAATAGATATAAATTTTACCTTTCCAATCCTTACCATGTTTTGCCCAGTCACGTTTTAAAATATAGGATAAGTCATAATTTTCCTTCCAGTATTGGGCCACTTCCGGAAAAATCTCACCACTATATTTATCCCAGATTCTCTTTGGGTATCCATCCTCACCAACGGGAGAATACACAGCTTCCCATATATCCCACTGTTGTCCCGACCTTGTTTTGGTGCCCAATGCCAATTCTCTGTGGTTAGCTTCCTGAATAGTAGCTGAAATACGACCAAGGGAATCTCTATGTGCGGGACGGGGAGTACGTTTGAAATTGGATTCAATAAAATAGGCATTTTTATCTTCGTATAAGTTAAAAACGGTATTTGCCCTGAAATCAATAGGATCGGGACAAGCCGCATAACAACCATTATATTCTGTTGGATATTTTACCTGTACGGCAAGGGCTTCCCAACCCCCTGTAGAACCTCCATAGGTGAAACGCGCCCATCCTTCTCCAATTCCACGATACATTTTTTCAATGTAAGGAATTAATTCATAGGTGATTGCATCGCCATAAGGACCCAGGTTTTCAGAATTAACTGCATAAGAATCGTCATAGAACGGATTCGCATGCTGTATTTCAATGGCAATGACACGCGGGAAATTTGGTCCTGTCCATTGTTTGTAAAATTTATAGGCCTCCTCCTGAACTATTCTGTTATAACAATCAACGCCAAATCGGGCGGAATATTCACATGGAATGGTCGTATCTGGCGGCGTAGTGCGGAAGCCACCAAAATCAGAGGGAAAATGTCCGTGATAAATGGCCAGAGGATATTTTGCCTTCGGATGTGTCTCCCAGCCTTCAGGTAAAAGGACGTGAGCACCAAGATACATATCCCTTCCCCAGAACTTAGAAAGCAGTTCACTTTTTATCTTGACATGCTTCACGTATTTGGTATCTTCCGGTTCTTTAATGGGTGGAATAATTTTATCTAACAACAACGGAATGATTCGGGCACTCCCCGGGTTAAATGTAATTTTTTGAGGGGTGGAATATAAGTTGCCAGGTGCCAGATTCCATTGCTGGCCTTCCCCCCTGTCCATCGGTAATTTTACTACATGGCCGTCCGCTTTTTTAAATGTTTCGTATTTATGCAACAAAACCTGCACATAATAATCTCCGGCAGGCACGTCAGATAAACTTTCTAAGGGATAACCAAATGCATTGGAGCCATCCACAACCATAGGTTTGCCTGCCTCCCATTCTTCTGCATCCAATCCAAAAACGAGTTGGGATTCGGGTCCGTCAACAATTTGAAAACGGGGTTCAGCCTTATCATTTTTCGATAGCATAAGCAATAATCTGCCGTCCAGTTTTTCATTATTACCTTTATAGGTAACAGAAAAATAAGGGGGTTTACCTTGGCTATATGAGGTATTGAAAATAAAGAAACATAAGGTAAAGAGGTAAAATACTTTTCTCATCTCATCTGATTTTTATGAAAATGTTGCTTTTCCGGGAATCGTTTAAAATTAATACTATTTAGGAATATTAGCGTACTTTTTAAACTATTACCTTTTTTGAATGTATTTTTGCTGCCTACTTTTCTGAAAACTTAAATATGACACCTGAAATTCTACGTTGGCCTCTAGTGCTATTATCAATAATTTACTTTTTGAAGTTAAATGCGCAGACACCTGGCATCACTTACGAGGAACAACCTAATATGATGGCCTCCTTTACCAATGAAAAACCTGTTATAGATGGTAAGGTAGACGAAGATTGCTGGAAAAAAGGTAGAGGGGCTAAAGATTTTTGGCAACTCTTTCCCACCGATAGTATTAAAAATCCTGTGCAAACAGAAATTTTTATGGCTTATGATAAATACAATTTGTATGTCGCAGCCATTTGTTATTCAAAAGGGAATAAATATATCATACCTTCGCTAAAACGCGATTTTAGGGCAGGGGGAAACGATAATGTTACTTTTGTTTTTGATTCCTATAATGACAGAACCAACGCCTTTGTTTTTGGTATTAATCCATTAGGTGTAATGAGGGAAGCGGTAATTGCCAACGGGGGGAGGGAAAGGTCAGATTTTAATGAAAATTGGGACAATAAATGGCATGGTGAAGCCTTCATAGGTGAAAATTATTGGTCTGCTGAAATAGTTATTCCTTTTGCTGCACTGAGATTTAAGGAAAATTCAACTTCTTGGAATTTCAATGCTTATCGTTTTGATACCCAGTCCAATACCCAATCAACCTGGAACCATATTCCTCAAAATCAATTACCTATGAGCCTGGCTTTCATGAGTAAAATTGAGTTTGAGAAACCCATTGAAAAAACTGGTTCTGCCTTTACCGTTATTCCTTATATTTCAGGGGGAAGTACGAAGAATTTCAAGACCAATTCGCCTACGAATAATACCTTTGGAATAGGGGGAGATGCGAAAATCGGACTGTCGCCTTCCTTAAATTTAGACCTGACAGTTAATCCCGATTTCAGTCAGGTGGAGGTGGATCGTCAGGTTATAAATCTGGATCGTTTTGAAATATTTTTCCCGGAGAGAAGGCAGTTTTTTTTGGAAAATGCAGACCTTTTTTCTGGATTTGGAGACCAGCGAATTAATCCTTTTTTCTCACGGAGAATAGGAATCGCTAAGGATGCCAGGGGAAATAATTTTCAGGTGCCTATTCTTTATGGTGCCAGATTGAGTGGTAAATTAGATAATAACTGGAGAGTAGGTTTGTTGAATATGCATACTCAAGCCGATCAAGATAATAAACTGGCGGGCGCTAACTATACTGTGGCTGCCGTACAGCGCAAATTGTTCTCCCGTTCAAATATTGGTTTCATTTTTGTTAATAAAGAAAATTTTACTTCTGACCTAACTTTTGAACCCGTTGATCCTGAAAGATTTAATAGAGTAGTTGGCGTCGATTATAATCTGGCTTCCTCTGATAATCGATGGAATGGACGTACCTTTTATCACCAGATGTTTAATTCCGATAAGAATGGTAAAATGTCTGATCGCTTTGCTCACGGTAGTACATTGGTTTATCAGGACAGGAACTGGAATTTTACTTATCAACACCAATGGATAAAATCGGAGTATGCGCCTGCAGTAGGTTTCGTGCCACGTAACAACTATTTTGCACTCAATGGAGAAATAAGTCGATTTTTTTATCCCAAAAATGGTCCGATTAATCAATATTCTTTTGGCATAAAAAGTGGACAAACCTGGCAACCTGAAGACGGTAGAACCGATCAGGAATTTTCTTTTTCATTTGAAGGGCAACTTAAAAACTCTGGGTTCTTTAATGTCGCCATCAATAATAGTTACATCTATTTGTTTAATTCTTTTGACCCTTCTCGCACCGCTGCAAAAGCCCTTCCGGCAGGTTCTCAATTCAGGAATACTTTTGTAAATGGCTTTATTTCGTCAGATCAAAGAAAACAGATAAACTGCAGGTTGGAACCGTTTTTTGGACAATATTTCAACGGGAATATTATAGGCATTGAAGGAGGAGTGGTTTGGCGATATCAACCTTATGGTTCTATTGAAATGTCTTTCAATTATAGCGATATAAAACTTCCAGAGCCTTATGGTTCCGCTAAGTTATTGTTGGTAGGACCAAGAATTGATTTTACTTTTACAAAAAGGTTGTTCCTAACCACTTTTATCCAATACAATAATCAAGTTGAAAACTTAAACATAAATGCCCGTTTACAATGGCGGTTCGCTCCGGTTTCTGATTTGTTCATAGTTTATACCGATAATTATGACACCTTTTATGGAACTAAGAAGAATAGGGCACTTGTGGCTAAATTTACCTATTGGCTGAATTTATAGAATAAGTTTCTTTAGCTCTGTTTCTTGTTCAAGTAACGATTGAAACAGTTTTAATTGGTTTTTTGCTCTTATGAGATTATGATCGGGATATTTTATCTTATAATATTTGTCCCCAACAAGATAATCTCCTAAAAAGCGTATGGCTTGTTCCAATATTAACCAATGGGCGCCTAAAAGTAGATTTTCCCTTTCTACAGAGGTTAATATACTTCCTACTCCGTCTAACCATCCACTGGTTAGTGCTTCAAACCGGTGGTAATCGACATGTACCGCCGACAGATTTGGATCGTCTTCTGCCGTAGTGGTGGAAATGGTTCGTACCATATCACCAAAGTCACTTAAAAAGGATCCTCTCATGGTGGTATCCCAGTCAATGACTGCACAAGCCTGTCCATTGTTTTTATCAAAAAGGATATTTCCAATCTTTGCATCGTTGTGAACCGCTCTGAAAGGCAGGGATAATCTGGTGATTTTTATAAAGATTGATTGGTGCTCCCTGACCCATTGTATTTCTTTTTTTGCTTCCTTAATCCTTTCTGGTATGCCATATTTGACCGCATAAGAAAAGGCTCGGGTCCTTAATATGCTATTGTGGAAATTTGGAATCGTATCATATAATTTTTCAGCAGATAAGGTGGATAATTCACGGAGGTATAAACCCAGTATTTTTGCCGCTGGATAAATGATGTCTGCAGAACTGGCTGACTCAATGGCAAAGGTATCGGGAATATACTTTACAGCTCTCCACGCATTTCCATGAATATCCTTATACAAATATTCACCTGATTGACTTACAATGGGTTGCAATAATTTTAATCTGGATGGTTGTAATGTCAAATGATTATAAATGGTCAGGTGATTTTCAACCACCTTTTCTGGTTCCCGAAAAACATGGGTATTTATCCTTTGAAGGACTACTTGAATGCCTGTATTTTCGTCAGTGGCCAAAAAAGTATCATTAATATGTCCATTGCCTAAGGAAGGAATCGTTTCCTCAGAAGGAAAACATAAAAAGGCATTGGCGACCTCATGGACTGAGAAACCGAGATTCTCTTTCATAATATTCCAGGCATTAGATTTGTAACAGGTCACTATAGGAATTTTCTATCAAATCTTCCTTTTGAACGTCAAGTAAGTTCATGTAAAATTGACATTGTTCCTTCATTTTAATAATATCCATAGCATCAGTAGCATCTATAACCTCTATTTCAAGAAAACTTCCAAGCGCTGTCAGCGTATCGATATGAAACTTAATGTAATCAATGAAATAAATTTCCCTTTTCTTTTCAACAACAATCAGCGGAGGCAGGGCAGCTACCAAAACCGCTTTTAAGGAAGCCACCTCGGCAGGTTTGTACAAGGTCACCTCTGATTTTTTAGCCTCCTTTTTATTTTCACGATCATAGTATATCAAACTGTTTTCTATGTTTCCTTCCCTTAATTTCAATCTCCCGGAGGGAACCTTAAAATAAGTATCCACTTGTGCATCGATACCGATAAACTGTATGTTGGGTTGTTGAAGAAGCAGTTGTCTAACCTTTGATGGATTCGAACAACGTGCCTTAATTTCAATCAATTTCATTTTCTTACAAATTAGGGGTTGAAAATAGCTAAA
>BJGN01000152.1 GCA_014190515.1 Bacteroidota bacterium | reverse complement strand
CAAATCTATATCAGGACAAACCAGATTGAGGCTTTGTATAACCAATTATTAGACGCAAACGTAACTATTCATCCAAATGCACCTTTACAGCGGAAACCCTGGGGGCAAATGGAATTTTCACTGCTCGATCCAGATCATAATCTGATTACTTTTGGTCAGGCGATTACTCCAAATGAAAATAATCCTGAAGAATGATTTAGACAAATAATTTATCTCATTTAATGAAATTTTCGCTATTTTGGGTAATAATTGAGAGAATTATTCTCTTAACTTACACCTAAAAACTAATGTATGAAAAAGGGGATATTTCTTCTAATTGCTTTTTCTTTTTTTATAGATGCAGTGATCGCTCAAAAAAAACCGCTGATTGTTTTTGTTACCGGTGATCACGAATATGGAGGGGAGCAAACCTTGCCATTACTGGCCGCGGAACTTGAAAAGTCATATAATTTTCAAACGAAGGTTCTTACCTCATTTCCCAATCAAAATGGTGAAAAAAATATCCCCGGACTGGAAGCACTTAAAAACGCGGATCTGGCCGTTTTTTATCTGCGATGGAGGCAATTGGTTCCTGAGCAACTGGCGCTTATTGAGGAATATCTGAAAACAGGCAAGCCGGTCATGGGTTTCCGTACCACTACGCATGCCTTTAATTTTCCTAAAAATCACCCTTCTGAAAAATGGAATGCTTTCGGTGAGTTCGCCTTGAATGCTCCTCCGGGATGGGGTGGAAAAGCTGCTCATACCCACTATGGCCACGAGAGCTCTACAGATGTTTCTGTTATTGAAAAAGCTAAAAATCATCCCATATTGACTGGTGTTGAACCTAATTTCCATGTCAGATCATGGCTTTACAGGGTCTTACCTGACTATCCGACAAAAGGTTCTGAATGGTTACTCATGGGAAAAGCGGTAAATCCAGATAAGTCAGCCATCGAAAATCCTGTCGCTTGGGTAGGTACCAATTCGTTCGGAGCAAAAATTTTCACTACCACGATGGGGCATCCTGAAGATTTTTCCGTCGAATCTTTTCAACGTTTATTAGTTAATGCCATCCATTGGGAATTGGGATTGAAAATACCCAAAAAATGGAAAGGTAATCTCAATATCAATGTGCCGTACAGGGGTATGGTCAACGATTGATGGTCTCATTTTAAAATATTTATGCTAAATCTTTACAAGATGTTTAACCCAAATAAGTCTTTTTATTCATTTATATTCATCGTTCTCTTGTTTGTCTCTTTGATTAACTTTTTTGAGGACGATACCATAGAAATTTCAAATGGTGCCCATATTTCTCTTATCGGAGGTAATCTGGGGTCCAGGATGATGAATTATGGTCATTTTGAAACGGAAATGTATGTCCGTTATCCTGAAAAATCATTGATTATCCGCAATATGTGTGACGGAGGAGATACGCCTGGTTTTAGGCCTCATGCCTCAAGAAATCTTCCCTGGGCTTTTCCGGGTGCAGAAAAATTTCAATCTGAATTTGCAAAAAAATCCGATAGTGAGGGACATTTTGACAGCCCGGATCAATGGCTGACTAACCTAAAAACGGATATCATTATTGCCTTTTTTGGCTTCAGCGAATCTTTTGATGGTAGGGAAAATCTGGAAAATTATAAGAATGAATTGGATGCATTTATAAAGCATTCCCTCAGTCAAAAATATAATGGGATCTCCGCTCCTCAGTTGGTTATCGTTTCTCCAACAGCTTATCAGGACGTAACTCACCTGATGGATGTCCCAAAAGGTGATAGTCAAAATGAGAATATCTGGTTATATACCCAGGCCATGAAAGAGGTAGCAGATAAGAACAAGGTGGCTTTTGTAGATGCCTTCACACCATCAAAAAAATGGTATGCGGAAACCGATAAACCTTTGACTATCGATGGTATGCAACTTAATGGTGATGGATATAAAAAATTGGCTGTCTATTTGTCAGACGAAATTTTTGGTTCAGTACCTAAAAAAGCGGAAGCGAACAGAGCGCTGATTCACGAAATGGTGATGGAAAAAAATTGGCTTTGGCATAATGATTATAAGATACCAAATGGGGTACATGTTTATGGCAGAAGGTATGATCCTTTTGGGCCTGATAATTATCCTGCTGAATTGGAGAAAATCAGACAAATGCTTACCATCAGGGATAAAGCTATTTGGCTGGCTGCCCAAAAAGGGGAGAAAACCAATTTACAGGAAGCAGATAAAAATACCCGCAGTCTCCCTGAGATAAAAACCAATTTTAACCCGGAACAAAATGGCAGTTTAAAATACCTATATGGCGAAGATGCCTTAGCTAAATTAAAGGTTCCGGAAGGTTATAAAATTGAACTATTTGCTTCGGAGGTTGAATTCAGGGATCTTGCAAATCCAGTACAAATGTCTTTTGATAATAAAGGAAGACTTTGGGTGGCTACCATGCCTAGTTATCCACATTATAAACCAGGGGATTCAAAACCTAACGATAAATTAATTATCCTCGAGGATACCAATAACGACGGGAAGGCCGATAAACAAACTGTGTTTGTAGATGGTTTGCACCTTCCACTCGGCTTTGAATTTGCTCCTGAGGGAGTTTATGTTTCCCAGGGTACCAACCTGAAATTATTCACCGATACCAATGGAGATGACAAGGCGGACAAAGAAGAAATTTTATTAAGTGGTTTCGATGACCATGATACTCACCATAACAGCAGTGCTTTTTGCGCTGATCCTTCTGGTGCCATTTATTCCGGGGAAGGCGTCTTTTTACATACAAATGTCGAAACGGCTTACGGAACGGTAAGGGCTACCAATGGTGGTTTTTACCGATACAGTCCGCAACGGCACAAATTGGACAGGATAGCTCAATTATCTATACCTAATCCTTGGGGCATTGCTTTTGATCATTGGGGTCAGCCCTTTTTTGCAGAAACCTCGGGACCCGATGTCCGCTGGATGACGCCGGGCACCGTTTTGCCCCGTTATGGTGAAGCAACACATAAGGGAAAGCAGCTCATTGAAAAGGATCACCTGGTAAGGCCTACTTCCGGATTAGAATTTGTGTCCAGCAGGCATTTTCCGGAGGAAGTGCAGGGAGATATGCTCATCAATAATACCATAGGATTCTTAGGGACTAAACAGCACAAGATCTGGGACAGTGGCACCGGGTATGAAACAAAACACAGGCAAGACCTGGTGGTAGGTACCGATAGGAATTTCAGGCCAGTGGACATGGAATTTGCTCCGGATGGCTCGCTTTACCTCGTCGATTGGCATAATATTCTCATTGGACACATGCAACATAATGCCAGAGACCCTTTGAGAGATCATGTCCATGGTCGCATTTATCGTATAACCTACCCATCAAGACCTTTGGTTACTCCGGCAAAAATTGACGGGGCTTCTATTGAAACTTTGCTCTCAAATTTGACTTTGCCAGAATATCGTTCAAGGTATAGAACCAGAAGGGAATTAAGAGCCAGAAATGCAGAGGAGGTGATGGCAAAAATGGATAAATGGATATTGTCTCTGGACACAAAGGATGCTAATTATGAGCACCATCTATTGGAAGGTTTATGGGTCAGCTGGGGCTTGAATAAGGTGAACCAGCCCTTGTTGAAGAAATTACTTTCGGCAAATGATTATCGTGTCAGAGCTGCTGCCGTTGAAGTCCTTCGTTTTAATGAACATCAGGTAAAAAATCAAGCTGAATGGCTAAAACAAGCTGCGTCTGATGATCATCCCAGAGTGCGTTTAGGGGCTATCGTTGCCGCTTCCTGGTTAGAAAAAGCAAAGGGAATGATGGTACTGGAAGCTGCAAAAATGAAAACCCTGGACGAATGGATGGTCTATGCTTATGAAACGGCCGTTGCTCATTTGAATGGAGTAGCGGTGATTAAACCTAAAGTAGTTAAAAAGGTAGAGACGAATTTGAAAGGGGATGATTTAGCGCTGTTCTCTAAAGGTAAAGAAGTCTATAGTAAGGAAGGTTATTGTGTAACTTGCCATCAGGCCGATGGAAATGGTCTGACAGCATCTGGCTTTCCGCCGCTTTCCGGAACAGAGTGGGTGACAGGTGATCAGGTTCGATTGGTTAAAGTTATTCTGAAAGGCCTGATGGGGCCCATCGAAGTAAATGGTAAGCAGTATGAGGGAATGGTTCCAATGACGCCTTTTGAAGGATTGAGTGACGACGATGTTGCCGCAGTGGCCACTTATATAAGGAATTCTTTTGGAAATACCGCTTCTCCTATTCAACCCTCGTTCGTAAAAGAAGTAAGGGCTACTTTGAATAAAAAGCAATCCTTTTACCAAAGTACTAAATTATTGAAAATGCACCCGTTGGAAAGTAAAATGACCAAAAAGGGATAAGGGTAATATTTAAAAAAACAAACGAAATGGAATTATCAATTCACAATTGGATGAGAGCAGAATCCATTGAAACAACCATTGGACGAATTTCTGCGCTGGGGTATGAAAAAATTGAAATTCAAGGTACGCCTGAAGCGTATGACACTAAACACGTGGGTAAACTCTTGAAAGATCATAATATGACTTGCTGGGGATCAGTAACCCTCATGTTGGAAGACAGGAATTTGTTGGCAAAAAATAAAGCGCAACGGGCAAAATCGGTTCAATATGTGAAAGATGTGGTGACCATGGTTAAGGAATTGGACGGCAAAATGGTCTCCGTGGTTCCCGCTACCGTTGGAAAAATTATTCCCGATGGAAGACCCGAGGAGGAGTGGGAATGGGCAGTGGAAGGTATGAAGGAAATTTATGCCTATTCCGAAAGTGTAGGTATTCTGCTCGGCATCGAACCTATCAACAGATTCGAAACCTATTTTATTAACAGGGGAGATCAGGCGCTTGCTTTAGCTAAAGCCGTCGGTCCGAATTGTGGCGTTTGTTTAGATTCTTTTCACATGAATATTGAGGAAGACGATATGTTTGAAGCCATTCGACGGGCAAAGGGACGTCTCGTTGGCTTTCATGTCGCTGACAATAATAGAATGGCGCCTGGTATGGGACGTTTAGACTGGAAGAAAATAGTAGCAACACTCAGGGAAATTGGTTATAATGAGGTTCTTTCTGTCGAATTTTGCTCTCCGCTGGACCGTACTCCCGCAAATCCTTATCCAAATTCTATAGAGGAAAATCCAGAGGGGCTAAGTCCTGAAGCGAAAAAATTCCTCGAAGACCACGGAAGTTCTGCCGTTACGGAAGATTTTTATTCTATGCTTACCAGAAAATCCGTTGAAACACTAAGACCCCTGATATGATTATTACGAATGTAGAGGCTTTTTGGCTCAGATGTCCCATACCTAAGGAAAAACAACATTTCTCCGATTATGGTCTGTTGACCGATTTTGATATGACACTGGTAGTGATTACTACCGATTCAGGTTTGCAAGGTTTTGGTGAGGCTAAAGCAGCAGTGGGTTCCTCAGGCGTTTGTGCTTCCATTGTTACCTGTGTAGAAAATGAAATAAAACCGCTTCTTTTAGGTAAAGATGCCCGACAGATTTCAAAAATCTGGGAACATATATATAATGGTACCCGTGATCATTATTCCCTAAGTAGAGGTAGGAAATTTCCTATCCTCGGACGAAGAGGATTGACTATTTCTGCCATGAGCGGCGTCGATACAGCCCTTTGGGATTTAAAAGGGAAGACACTGGGTGTTCCTGTCGTGGAACTTTTGGGTGGTGCCTGCCGCGATAAAATGGAGGCTTATGCCAGTGGCGGATGGGCCAGCGCGGACAATATTGGAACCCAATTGAATGGATATATTGAGAAGGGTTTCTCTGGAGTAAAAATGAGGGTTGGCATCATGGATCAAACGGTAGCCGAAAGTGTCAAACGTGTAAAAGCGGCCAGAGAAGCTATTGGTCCTGATATAAAATTGATGACAGACGCCCATGGTACTTTCAGCGTGCCTGAAGCAAAACAATTTTGTAGAGGGGTCGAAGATTGTAATTTATATTGGTTTGAAGAACCTATCAGTCCCGATAATCGTCACGGTACCGCTGAAGTTCGCCAGGCTACCTCCATCCCAATTGCTTTGGGTGAAAGTGAATTTACCGCTTTCGATATCCGCGACTTAATAGAAGTAAGAGCCATGGATGTTGTGCAGCCTGATTCAGCCATTATTGGGGGTATCACCGAATCGATGAGGGTAGCTCATTTGGCTCATACCTATCAACTGGAACTGGCGCCGCATTGCTGGGGTTCTGCTTTTTCCTTCATGGCCGGGGTAAATGTGGCTTTCGCAGCGCCTGCAGCAGTAGTCATTGAGTTTTCTTTAGGGGGTAATCCTATGATGTATGACCTTGTGAATGAGAAAATTACCGTTGAAAATGGTATGATTTCTGCACCAACGGCTCCAGGTCTTGGCTTAACGCCCAATTGGGATTTTGTCCACGAATTCAAACAGAAAATTAATCATTAAATTACATTCGCTATGTCAAAAGCAATCGGTATAAATCATGTGGCCCTCGTTGTGAAAAATTTGGAGGAAGCTTGCGAATTTTATGAAAAAGAATTGGGACTGGAAGTTATTCCTGCCTTCCTATTCGATTACCCCACTGCTTTTTTTAAGATTAATGAGACCCAGCAACTTCATTTGACCGAATGGGATGATGTTTATTCTTTCAGAGGTCACGTTTGTATGCAAGTGGACGATATTAATGCGGTTTTCTGGAGAATGAAAGCCTTAGGCGTCATTGACATCAATCCATGGGGTAAAGTAAGGCAACTACCTTTCGGTCCTATCCAGATGTTTGTTAG
>BJGN01000151.1 GCA_014190515.1 Bacteroidota bacterium | reverse complement strand
ATTCGTTTTTCACCAACTCCTCTTTAAACTCTTCCATTTCTTCAACAACTTTTTCCCAGACTTGTTCTTTGTTCTCCCAGTCAAAACCTACCTGGCTCGTTTTTTCTTGTATTCTATACGCTTTTACCAAAGAGGGGAGGGAAGAGGGCACGCCTGAAAGGACTGATTTTTTACCTTCTGTCAATTTAATCTGTTCCCAATTTTTCTTTACTTCTTCCGCTGAATTAACTTTTATATCACCATAAATATGAGGATGCCTTCTTATCAATTTTTCACAAATACTATGCAAACAATCAGCCACATCAAAGGCATTGGTTTCTTCAGCTATTTTACTATAAAATACTAAATGCAAAAAAACATCCCCAATTTCTTCCTGAATGTCAGAAAGATTATTTTTTAGGATAGCGTCCGATAGCTCATAAGTTTCTTCCAGCGTAAGCATACGCAAACTGTCAAAAGTTTGTTTTTTATCCCAGGGACATTTCTCCCGTAATTCATCCATTATTAACAAGAGACGACTGAATGCCTCCATTTTTTGATTTAAATCATTGGCCATTGTTGTGTATTTAATAGAAAAAGAACCTTATCTTTGTGATGTTCTTAAAATAAATGTAAAATGGAATTTTTAACAATACTAGGCATCATTTTTAGTTTCATGTTTGCCTCTATCCTTTTGTTGAACCTTAGGCATTGGTTTACAGGAGAACCCTTTAGAGGGACTTGTTCCTCTAATAATCCTATGTTAAAAGACCAGTTAGGAGATTGTACACTTTGTGGTAAAAAAGCCGATGAGGCTTGTCAGATGCCTAAAGTTCAATAAGCACCTAATGAAAGAAGTACTATGGTACAAGCCTGTTCGGTGTCAATATTATTTTCACGAGCCAACCGTTCCAAAACTGGGTTTTCTGTTCCCGGATTGAATATAAGCCTTTTGGGTTTCAATGCCATTATGTAATCATAATAGTCAATTTGTCGATTCGGATTTAAATATAGAGTAACGGTATGTAGGTCATCCATATTTAATGGATGACCTGTTTGTATGGATATATCTCCAATTTGATCTTTTTGCACACCGATGGCAATGACATCATGACCAGCTTCCCTCAATTTTAACACAGCTTCTCTGGAGACCCTTCCAGGTTTAGATGAAGCTCCAATAACAAGGGTTTTTTTCATTGCGATTTTATTTTAAGAGCAATAATGGTTCTTCAAGTATGGACTTTAATGTTTGTAAAAATTGAGCTCCCGAAGCACCATCAACGACTCTATGATCACAACTTAAGGTTACTTTCATTGTATTTCCCACAACAATTTGACCATTTTTAACTACTGGTTTTTGTATAATACCACCTACAGCCAAAATACAAGCATCTGGTGGATTAATAATCGCAGTAAATTCTTCTATCCCAAACATCCCCAAATTAGAAATAGTAAAGGTATTTCCTTGCATTTCGTCAGGTTGAAGTTTTTTATCCTTGGCTTTACCAGCAAGCATCTTAACTTCTCCATTTATTTGAGAAAGCGTTTTTCTGTCGGCATGTTTTATCACAGGAACTAACAAGCCATCTTCAACGGCAACAGCTACACCAATATGAACTTCGTGGTTATACCGTATCCTGTCTCCTAACCAGGATGCATTAATAACGGCATGCTTTTTTAAAGCGGATGCGACAGATCGAATAACTAAGTCGTTATAGGAAATTCTTACATCGCTATTTTGATTCAACTGCTCCCTTACTTCCATGGCTCTCTCCATGTCAATTTCAACAGAAAGATAAAAATGAGGCGCGGTAAATTTACTTTCACTTAACCTTCTGGCGATAGTTTTCCGCATTTGACTCACCGTCTTATCTTCATAAGATGATTCAGTAGCATTAGTTTGTAATGATACTACTTGAGTTGGTGCTGCTACGGTTTTTGCCACTGTTGGTGCAATGGCTTCGTCAGGTTTAACACCCATTACATCTTTTCTAACAATTCTTCCACCTTCACCAGAACCTTGAATTTGACCAAGATTTATACCAGATTCCTTTGCCATGCTTTTAGCTAAAGGAGAGGCTTTTATTCTTGGACCTTCATTTGAATCACTTACTATTGGAGTAGGTATGTTATCTTGTTTGTTTGGTTCAGCAGCAGAAATAGTAGTGGTGGAACTACCTGTAGCTACTGCACCGTTAACAGCTGCCTGCCAATCTTCTCCAGGTTGTCCTATAACGGCAATGATGCCATCAATAGCTACAGTACCCTCAGGAACAGCAATATATAAAAGTGTTCCCTCAACAAATGCATCGAGTTCCATGGTAGCTTTGTCAGTTTCAACCTCTGCTAACGTTTCACCCGGTTCTACTTTATCGCCTACCTTTTTTAACCATCCAATGATATTACCTTCTTCCATGGTATCACTCATTCGGGGCATTCGGATAATTTCGGCCATAATAATTATCTTTTTCTTATGTTATGTAAATACAAATTTTGATAGAGACAAATATAAGACTTCGTATTCAAAAAATTTGTTTTTTAATTACAATGCAAATATGTTAAAATTTGTTAACAAAATGTTTTTTTTGTGTTCCTATCCAACCAAAAGGCGTTTAATGTATTTCTTATAATAAAATCGTAATTACCATGCAAAATAAATTTGTTCAATTAATCATTGCTTCAGTTTTGGGTGCAGTTATAACAATATCTGCTTCTGCTCTTTTTAGAAAGGGGGAACCTTTTAATTATGTAAATCCCTCGACACCTGCTTATCTTACCAATCAAAAGGGTACATTATCTGGAATTCCTTCTGAAGGATTTACCATGGCTGCTGAAAAGGTTTTACCCGCTGTAGTTCACATACGATCTATTGGTAAAACAAAAAGTAATGCTGGTGGGATGTTTGATATGGAAGAGATTCCTGAAACTTTCCGTCGATTTTTTGGTAATCCTGAACCCAGGCAGCAGCCTAAACAAGAAGGAACGGGATCTGGTGTTATTATTAGTGCCGACGGGTATATTGTAACTAATAATCACGTGGTAGCCGATGCGGATAAAATCGAAATCACACTGCATGATAAGAGACTATTAATGGCCAAGGTTATAGGCTTAGATCCTAATACAGATGTTGCATTAATAAAAATTGATGCTGAAAATTTGCCTACATTGTCATTTGCAAATTCTGATGCACTTAAAGTAGGTGAATGGGTCGTTGCAGTAGGTAATCCATTTAATCTGGAATCTACCGTTACCGCTGGTATCATTAGTGCCATTGGTAGAAGTATCAATATTTTAGAGGGAAAAGCCCCTATTGAATCTTTTATCCAAACCGATGCAGTGGTAAATCCTGGTAATTCTGGTGGCGCTTTAGTAAATACTCAGGGTGACCTCATAGGTATTAATACTGCGATAGCATCACCTACTGGCGTATTTGCTGGATATTCATTTGCCGTTCCAAGTAATATTGTTGCTAAGATAGTAACCGATTTAAGGGAACATGGTACGGTACAAAGAGGCTATTTAGGTGCCATTATCAGAGGTATTGATGGCAGGTATGCTCAGGAAATGAAGTTGCCAGTTAACGAAGGTGTCTATATCGATAGCGTTCTTTCAGATGGTGCTGCAGCAAAAGCTGGTTTAAAGGAAGGCGACATCATCAAAGAAATAGACGATGTAAACATAACTACTTCGTCAAAGTTATTGGAAATGGTTGGTCGAAAGCGTCCGGGTGATCAAATGGTTGTAACCGTGCTTAGAGATGGTACCGATAAAAAGGTAACCGTAACGTTAAGGAATTCATCAGGTAACACCAGCATTGTGTCTAAAGAAGAACCTTCTGCTATCCTTGATAAATTGGGAGCAACATTCTCAGATTTGTCAAAAGCTGAAAGGGATAAACTAAAAGTAGAAGGTGTTAAGGTAGAACAATTAAGTGCTGGACTTCTTAGAAGATATACTGATATCGAAGAAGGTTTTATTATTACCCGTATTGATAGACAAGATGTCAAAAGTGTGGCAGAACTTAAAAAAGCTATTGAAAATAAAGATGGCGGTCTCCTTATTGAGGGCCGATATCCTGATAGCCCAAGAAAGTATTACTATGGACTAGGATTAGAAGAGTAATGTTTTGTTGATAAATTTATAAACCCGGAACTATTCATAGTCTTAGTTCCGGGTTTCTTTTTTAAGTAGAGAACTATAATTACCTTGCGGGAAAATTGTTACTATGCAACGCGAATTTAAGTCAGGAGCTCTCATTTTTATTTTTATTACCATCCTACTTGATGTCATAGGCCTGGGAATTATTATTCCCGTTTTTCCCACTTTAATCATGGAATTAACGGGTGAAGGTCTGAGTGCAGCGTCTAAATATGGTGGCCTCTTAATGTTTTCTTATGCTATAATGCAGTTTCTATTTGCTCCCGTTATGGGTATTTTAAGTGATAAATTTGGTAGAAGACCCGTATTACTTGCCGCGTTGACTGGGTTTGGTCTTGATTATTTACTACAAGGCTTTGCTCCCACTTTAGGATGGCTTTTTATTGGCAGAATATTAGCAGGTATTACAGGGGCAAGTTTCACTACTGCAACAGCTTATATTGCTGATATCAGTCCACCCGAAAAAAGAGCTCAAAATTTTGGTATGATTGGCGCGGCTTTTGGTTTAGGATTTATTATTGGACCTGTTTTAGGTGGAGTACTAGGTCAGTTTGGTCCGAGAGTTCCCTTCTTTGCGGCAGCTTTTTTAACTCTCCTTAATGTAATTTATGGCTATTTTATACTTCCGGAATCTTTGAAGCCTGAAAACAGATCTATTATTCAATGGAAAAAAGCCAATCCTTTAGGTGCACTTGTTAATATAAAAGATCACCCTTTGGTACTTAAATTAGCCAGCGTTCTTCTGTTAATTTATTTGGCTGGATATGCTACTCAAGGTACATGGACTTATTTTACTATCGAAAAATTTAAATGGTCTTCCGCAGAGGTTGGATATTCTCTTGGATTCGTTGGTGTTACCATCGCTTTGGTTCAGGGAGGTTTAACAAGAATAGCAATTCCTAAGTTGGGGCAGGTAAAATCTGTATTTATTGGACTTATCTTTAATGCTGCTGGTTTACTCGCTTTTTCATTAGCCAATAAAGGTTGGATGATGTATGCTATAATGATTCCTTTTGCTTTAGGAGGGCTTGCAGGTCCGGCACTTCAAGGTATTATTTCTAATCAGGTTGGTCCAAATGAGCAAGGTACATTGCAAGGTTCACTCACAAGTCTCATTAGTCTGACTTCTATTATTGGTCCATTATTAATGACGAATCTGTTCAGTTACTTTACCTCAGTTGATACTCCGATATATTTTCCTGGTGCGCCTTTTCTCGCAGGAGCATTTCTTGCCCTGGCTGGTCTGCTTCTTAGTGTTAAACCACTATTACGTATGGATAAAATACCCAAACAATAAAAAACCCTTGCTGAAGTCAGCAAGGGCCTCTAACCCAAACAAATAAACACAAAAACTTTATCAATATAATGCTTTTTTCAAATTGTTCTACTAATAATACTAAAAAAGACAAAATATTTATTGGTTTTATTTGTTTTTTATAACATTTAAGTTATTTCTCATCTCCCTTTTGTTTTATACTCCTAAATATTTTTAACATGGCTAAAAGTATTAACAAAATAAGTTTTTATAAACACCTCAGAATATATCTTATTTGGTGTGTTTTGTTTTTCGTCATTAATAAAGTGACATCGCCTAATGTGAATTGGTTTATTTATCCAGTTTTAGGTTGGGGAATATCCGTTTTTATTCAAGCTATTATGGTGTTTTTTCCAATCGGAGTCGAGAATGTAAAAGCATCTTCTCATTTGCCGTCAGGTAAGGAAAAGAAAGAAGATTTCTTAGATTTAAAACCCTTGCACCAGAAGAACTGGAAGGACGAAGATTTTGTATAATCTTACTGTTTCATTGGTTTTATTTATATTTGATATATTTTTATTGCTTTTTTAAAAATAGTTTGTTTTGGCAGATACTTTGGTGATAATTCCAACTTATAACGAGAAGGAAAATATTATGGCAATTATAAATGCCGTATTAGATTTAGGTGATGATTTTAATGTGTTGGTGGTGGATGATGGTTCTCCAGATGGTACAGCTGACTTGGTGGATTCAATCATTTTATCTTTTCCTGAACGTATTTTTATTCTTAAAAGAAAAGGAAAATCTGGTTTGGGAACTGCCTATATTGCCGGTTTCCACTGGGCCTTAGATAGGCAGTACTCTTTTATTTGCGAGATGGATGCCGATTTTTCTCACCCACCAGCCGATTTAGTGCGTTTAAGAAATGCTTGCTTTTTATATGGCGCTGAAGTCGCTGTAGGCTCAAGATATACAAAAGGTGGAAAAGTCAAAAATTGGCCTTTTGATAGGATTTTTATTTCTTATGGTGCATCCCTATATGTACGTTTGTTAACAGGAATGCCAGTCAAAGATCCTACTGCTGGTTTCGTTTGTTATAGCAGAAGTGTTTTATCTTCTCTCGATTTAGGTAAAATTAAATTTGTGGGCTATGCTTTCCAAATAGAAATGAAATTCGCTTCCTTTCAATCTGGATTTATTATCAAAGAAGTACCTATTACATTTGTCGATAGAACGCAGGGATCATCAAAAATGTCAGGTGGAATCATAAAAGAGGCTGTATTTGGTGTTTTACAAATGCGTTGGAATAGTTTCTTTCATTCCTACAAAAAGAATTAAATTTTTTATACCTTCAAATGAAATGCCTATCCTAAAATTTATAGAAGAATTTGAACTAATTGTCGCTTTTCC
>BJGN01000150.1 GCA_014190515.1 Bacteroidota bacterium | reverse complement strand
TTCGGAAGAAGGCTGACCCGCTTTAGCTATGCCTGCCAGAGCAATTTTACGTAAATCAGCGCCCGTTTCATTCTGGATGACGGCATGTAAAATATCCAGACTTTTAGCATTACTATAGGCTGCGATACCTTTCAGTACAGGCAACTTTTTATTTCCGGTGCTTTTGGCAAAGGCGCGAAGTAAGGCATCGTGTGCTTCTTCGGAACGAATGGCAATAAGGGTTTGCACAGCATAGTCTGCCAATGTTTCAGAGGCTAGAAAAGGTTCGATAGAAGGAACTATATCTTTACCAATAAAGGAAAGATGGTGTAAAAAGAAGGATTGAACGGTTGTTTCTTTCGAGGCAACCAAAGCACGTAAAAAAGCTTTTTCAACTAACTGTCGGGCCGCTTCATTTCCGTCCTGACCCGCATACCAAACCAAGCCGTTTAAGGCGGTACGCACCCGGGTGTCGTTACCAACTTCTGCAGCGCTTACTTTTGAAGTAAATAAATCGAGTCCGGCAGGACCCATTTCTATCATTTCTTTAGCTAATCTATTGCGTTGATTTCCGTCGCGTGCAGGGATTTCATTTAAAATGTCAGCCATCTGCGTCGGCAAAGTGCGTTGACTAAGCCCAACATCTGGCAATAAAATGGACAAAATAAGTGCCGTAAAAAAAAGATTGCGAATCATAATTTAATTATTAAGTCAGGTTTGAACCTCTTTTATTTAAATACTCCAGGAACCTCTCATGGGTTGCCAAACCAATCGATTAGCTTCTTCGTCATTGATAAATGATTGTGCTACCGGATCAAAATGAAGGGTTCTGCCCAAACGGATGGCGATGATACCCATATTTACCAAAGTAGCAGAACGATGTCCATTCATCTCATTGAGCGCAAATTTTTGTCTGGTTCGCACACTGTCAGAGAAAAGTCCAATTTGAGGTTCTGGGTCAGGTAAGGTGTCAATTAACCCTTTAAGATTTGGAATATCGGACTTAAAACCCTTATAAATTTTACCGTAAGGCCCTTCGATATAAGCTGCATCTTTGTCTTTATTTTCCCCATCGAGTATGACCTGACAACCATCTGCATAAGTGTAAGTAACTCGTCTCCAGGAACCTACGGCATCGGCATCTTGCTGGGGAGCATCTACCTCCACCCGTACTGGGGTAGTGTGGTCTTTCCCTAATAAATATTGAACGGGATCGAGGTAATGTTGCCCCATATCGCCCAAACCTCCACCGTCATAATCCCAGTAACCCCGGAATACAGAGTGTACTCTTTCAGGATTGTAAGGTTTGTATGGAGCAGGTCCAAGCCAGGCATCATAATCGAGAGATTCCGGAACTGGCATTGGCTTAAGATTAGTCTTACCACTCCAGAAAAATTTCCAGTTATACCCTGTAATTCCGCTCACCGTTACTTTTAATGGCCAGCCTAGAACGCCACTTTCAATGACTTTTTTGAGTGGCTTAACGTCTGTTCCCAGACCATAAAAGGTATCTTTAAACCGGAACCAGGTATTGAGTCTGAACATTCGTCCATGTCTTTGGACCGCTTCTACCACTTTAATACCCTCACCAATGGTTCTGGTCATAGGCTTTTCGCACCATATATCCTTGCCAGCTTCGGCAGCGGCAATAGCCATTAATCCGTGCCAATGTGGTGGTGTAGCAATATGAACCACATCAATATCAGGTCTGGCCAATAATTCTCTGAAATCACTATAAGTGCTCACGTCAGGACCTGCAATATCCGATGCTCTTTGAAGATGATTCTTATCGACATCACACACAGCCAAAAGTTTGGTCCCTTCATAATCAAAATGACCTAAACCCATACCACCTACCCCAATGATGCCTTTAGTCAGTTGATCACTCGGGGCAGTATATCCTTTTCCACCCAAAACAGATCGTGGGACGATAGTAAATGCAGCTAAAGAAGCCGAAGTGTATTTTAAAAAATTCCTCCTGGCTACCGATTTTTTTTCATTCATAATATCAACGATTGTAAGGTGAATATACTATTTTTTTCCAAATTCCGCTGCTTCTTTATCCAAAATACTGGCATCAGGAAGACGATCAGCAATGAGAAAGCGGTAACGGAAGGTGACTTCTTCTCCTTTCTTCAAAGTAAGATTCAACGAATCCTTTCCTTTACTGAAGATATTAGCCCCCAATGGATTAGCAGAAAAAAGACCGTAACCTCTCGCATGCCAGTAAGTAGGATAGCTGTTGTTCTTTGGATGATCTAAAATGGTTATTGAAACAGGTTTGTCCTTAATCAATCCACCCAAACGCATCCATTTAGCTCTGGTACTCCACACCTCTTCACCCTTTATACCTTCGCTACTCAAATATTCACCTGTAACCCCTGTATTATCTAAGGTAGGTACATTGGTTTCCTTCCCTTGAGCATCAGTAAAAATTTCAGGCTTGTTGGAAGGGTGTTCCAGTTCACGGGCTACTCTAATAGCAATCATTCCCTCTTTATCATCCTTAAAATAAACACTTTCCACGAGTGCTTTGAGCGTAGTAATGCGGTCAATATACCTGCCCAATGGGTGAGTTCCAAAAATAAACGTCGTGTTTTCCTCTAATACTTCCTTCCCTTTTCCGTCTGCTTCAAACCAACCTGCGCGAATGGAAAGCTCCCCTTTATCCTTGCCAGGCTTTATCTTTGTCACCGCCTGGTGTTTCACCAATCCATAATTTTTAGGGTCCCCTGTGGTTAATATCTCCCTTGAATTATTCCAATAATCGATGCCGTTTACTTTTCCATAATTTAACCAAAGGCCAACATGGTGGGGATGATCTATTCGTTCCCCGGCTCTTGGTGCCACAGGATAACCTCTCGTCAGCAGTTGCCCGTTTTCGGTGATTAGAGGGTATAACACAGGTTTTTTGACCTCTTCATTTTGCGAAATAAAATATTGGGTAAATAATTTACCATTAATCTTAACTTCAATATCCTTGTTTGGTAAGGTGTTAAAGGTAACTCCTTTATTTTGAGATATGAGCATAAAAGGAGAGATGAAAGATAAAATGAAGACAATAGCTTTACTATTATTCATTGTTATTATTTTTAAGGTTAAACATTATTTTTCCCAGCCTAAGTATTCTCTGATATTATGGTAGCAAATATCCTGAATGATTTTTCCAGCCCAAGGGATATCATTTGGGAGTTCTCCGGTTTCAATTTCCTTACCTATCATATTGCACAAAATTCTTCTGAAATATTCATGACGTGGAAAGGAAAGGAAACTTCTGGAGTCGGTGAGCATTCCTACAAATTTACTAATCAGACCCATGTTGGATAGGGTATTCATCTGCTGTTCCATTCCGTCTTTTTGGTCTAAAAACCACCAGCCTGAACCATATTGTATTTTTCCCGCTACACTTCCATCATTAAAGTTTCCAATCATAGAAGCCATCACCGCATTATCTGCAGGATTCAGATTATAAATAATTGTTTTTGTCAATCGGTCTTCTTCATCTAGTCGCGCCAGATATTTTGACAATGCCTTAGCCTGTGACCAATCACCGATAGAGTCCCAACCGGTATCGGCACCTAAATTTTTCAAAGCTCTCAGGTTATTATTTCGCATGGCCCCAATATGAAATTGTTGAATCCAACCTAATGAATGATAAAGACAGCCCAGATCGAAAAGGATTGACGACATATATATATGTGCTTCTTCCTGAGAAATAGGTTCTCCATTAAGTGCCTTTTTGAAAATGCGATCTACTTCCGAAGCAGTATAATTTTCAGCACATAAATATTCTAATCCATGGTCCGAAAGCTGGCAACCGAGAGAAGCGAAGAAATCGGCTCGTTGAGACAATGCCTGTACAAGATCGTCGTAATTGACGATAGACACGGAAGTTAAATCAGCAAGCTGTCTGACAAATGAGGCGAAATTTGCATTTTTTATTAAAATGAATTTGTCAGGTCTAAATGCGGGTAACATTTTTAAAGGACCGTTACCCTCATTTTTCATAGCTATATGAAATTCAAGAGAATCTAAGGGATCATCTGTGGTGCAGACCGCCCTGACATTCATATTGGTTAGAAGGGGACGCACCCTGAAAGACGGAGTTTGTAGCAGTTCGTTACAATGAGCATAAATTGAGGCTGCATTATCCTTATTTAGGAGGTCATCAACGCCAAAATAGCGTTTCATTTCCAGAGCGGTCCAATGGAACAGCGGGTTTCTCCAGGTATAGGGAACCGTTTCTGACCATTTTTCAAATTTTTCGACATCACTTTTATTCCCCGTACAATAGGATTCATCAACGCCATTCATCCGCATTGCTCTCCATTTATAATGATCACCATAGAGCCAGATTTTTGAAATATTTTCAAAGGAATAATTTTCAGCAATTTGTTGAGGTGGCAAATGATTGTGATAATCTATAATGGGCATATCCTTAGCATAATCATGGTATAAGGCGGCGGCTGTGTTGTTTTGTAACAAGAAATTTTCGTGTAAAAAAGAAGTGGTTGCCATAAAAAAAGGTTAGTTAAAGGAGTGATTTGTGAATAGAAAACAAAAGATAAGGGTATAATTTGGATAAACCATCAATTCCTTTCATTTTTTTGAACGCAAACGTTTTCGTAAATTTAATATAGTTAAAAAGCAATAGTTAATATTAATTATCCTAATTTGTAACAAATTAAAATGTACAATTATGAAAAAACACTATCTTTTATTGGGTTTTTTACTAACATTACTTCCTTTTCAAATGCTTCTGGCTCAATCACGAACCATAAACGGTACCGTTTCTGATGCAAATAAAGAAGGTTTAATTGGGGTAACCGTCAGTTTAAAAGGTACCACTGTTGGTACCGTTACAGATGAGAATGGAGCTTATTCAATTACAGTGGGGAGTGGGAATGATATCCTGGTTTTCAGTTATGTGGGATTTATTTCTCAGGAAATTACAGCGGGTACACAAACTCAAGTGAATGTTACCTTGGCGGAAGATGTGCAAAATCTTTCTGAGGTGGTCGTCGTTGGTTATGGTACTCAAAAGAAAAGTCAGTTGGCAGGTGCTATTTCATCAGTCAGTGCAGAAGATATTATGTCACTCCCTGTAACCAATGCCCGTCAGGCATTACAGGGTAGAGCAGCTGGAGTTGACGTGGTACAGGCAGGTAGTAAACCTGGTGCTGGTCCACAGATTCGTATCAGGGGACGTCGTTCCTTTAATGCAACCAATAATCCGCTGTATGTAGTAGATGGAATTCCTTTATCTGGTGGTATTGATGATATCAATCCACAGGACATCCTATCTATGGAGATTCTTAAGGATGCTTCAGCTACGGCTATTTACGGTGCAAGAGGTGCGAATGGTGTGGTTATTATTTCCACAAGAAGAGGTGCCGCAGGAAAAACAGTGGTTTCATTTGATACTTATGTTGGCGTAAATCAGAGTCTGGGTAATATTAAAGTATTTGATGGTCCTGGTTTTGCAGAGTACAAAAGGGAATCAAGAAGAGCCATTGGCCAATATCCGCTTGGAAAAGGAACGGAAGCTGATGACGCTAAGATTTTTGAACCAGTAGAAATGGAAAGTATTAAACTGGGCAGAAGCACTGATTACGTGAATGGTATGTTACAGGATGGAATGATTCAGTCTCATCAATTGGGTATTTCCGGTGGTTCTGAAAAAACAACTTTTAATATTACTGGAAATTTCTTCCAGGACATAGGTGTTGTTAAAAAACAAGATTTCACACGTTATACTTTCAGAGTGAATCTGGATCATCAGATAAACAAAAGCCTGAAAGTTGGCTTATCTACCCTTTTTGTTAATAGTGCCAGGAATGGCGAGAATTTTAATCCACTCGGCGGTGCTTTAGCTGAAAACCCATTAGGCAAGCCTTATGATGACGCAGGAAACTTAATATTTTTGCCTACCTCAGACGGACTTCGAACCAATCCATTTGCCGAAATTGTAGATGGTGCACAAATTGATTTAGGAAAAAGATATCGTATATTCAATAGTATTTATGGTGAATGGCAAATAGCAAAAGGTCTTAAGTACAGAGTAAATTTTGGGCCTGATTTCACTGTTACCAGGACTGGCCGATTTACAGGTGCATTTACCCAAAGTCAACGTGGCGGAGTTGCAACAGGCGGCGTGGAAGATCGTTTTACTTTCAATTATACGGTGGAAAATATCCTTACTTATGATAAGAAGTTTGGTGCCTCACATAATTTTAATTTTACCGCTCTTCAATCTTTTCAAAAAGACAGAGAGGAATATTCTGGTATGAGTGTATCTGGTATTCCTGCTGAAGCTCAATTATATCACTCTCTGGGTTCTGCCAGCTTGATTACAGGTGCTTCCACCAATCTTTCTGAATGGGCTTTACTTTCCTACATGGGTAGAATTAATTACGATTTCAGGGAAAAATACCTGTTGACCGCAACGGTTCGTGCAGACGGTTCTTCTCGTTTTGGAACGAATAACAGATTTGGTATTTTCCCTTCTGTGGCAGTGGGTTGGAATATTGCCAGGGAATCCTTTATGGAAGATTTAGGATTTCTTGAAAATTTAAAATTAAGAGCAAGTTATGGTTCCATCGGTAATCAGGCTATCAACCCATATCAAACACAGGCATTACTTGGAAGAACTGCTTATGCGTATGACAACACAGCGGGTTATGGCTATAGACCAAACACCATAGGTAATCCTGATTTGCGTTGGGAAACTTCCACAACGGCCAATCTAGGATTAGATTTTAGCCTTTTTGCTGGAAGAATTAATGGTTCTTTTGAATACTACAATACCACAACTACCGACTTATTGGCGCCTCAGCCTTTACCAACCTCCACTGGTTTTGGAGGTTTCACAACAAATGTTGGTTCTACACAAAACAAA
>BJGN01000149.1 GCA_014190515.1 Bacteroidota bacterium | reverse complement strand
TATCTGTTACGTTTTATTAAAACCCGGAAATCGGCATTGTTGACCACCTGGTTTACAGGCTTATTTGTTTTTCCTGATGATTATCTTAGTGCATTAAGTACAGGGGTAAGTATGAGGAATATCACAGATAAATTTGGCATTTCAAGGCCTTTACTTGCTTATTTGGTTAATACGACGGCTGCCCCAGTTTGTGCCATTATTCCTTTATCAACCTGGGGCGTATTTACATCCAAATTATTGGAAGACAATAAGTTAGTTCCATTTGGACAAGGTTTATGGGGCTTTGCCGCTACCATTCCATATAATTTTTATGCACTTTTCGCCCTTTTGGTATCCTTTCTCGTTGCTTTAGGATTCATTCCGCTGGTCGGTAAAATGAAAGCGGCGGAAATGGCTGTTTCTTCTGCGGATATCGCAACAGATTTGAATCATAAACAGCCAGTAAAGGTTAAGCCCATCGATTTTATTTTTCCAATGATTGTACTAATCGGAGGTACTCTTCTATTAAAAGGCGATGCCCTGCAAGGAGCTGCGCTGGCCTTTGTTTTAACCATTGCCTGGTACTTTTTCAGAAAAGTGATGACTTACGACCATATCAGTAATCAGGCTTTGCTTGGTTTCAAGGAAATGATTTTGCCATTAGCCATTTTAAGCCTTTCCTTTTTTTTAAAGACTATCGGAGATAAAATGGGATTGACCCCTTATGTTATAGCAGAGGTAAAGGGAAATTTCCCTCCTTTTTTGTTACCTGTCAGCTTATTTGTCTTGCTGGCCTTCATTTCCTATACCACCTGCTCCTCCTGGGGCTTATATACGGTAGCTTTACCCATTGTCATTCCTTTAAGTATGGCGCTGAATATCAATCCATTTTTAATGGTGGGTTCTGTACTTTCCGCCGGAGTATTTGGTAGTAATGCCAGTTTTTTTTCCGATTGTACTATTTTGACGGCATCCAGTACGGAATGTTCTCCAACAACACATTCTTTTAGTCAATTACCTTATGCCCTCATAGCTTTTCTGCTGGCCACCGCCGGTTTTGCCGTTGGCTTTTGGATTTTTTAATGTAAATGAAATTTTATGAACATATTAATCAGGAAAATGGAAAAGAGAGATGCCGATCAATTGGCGCATCTTCAAGAGGTGGTTTTTCCCGATTTGATCCCTGAGGAGAGGATGAAGGCCATCCATTTTTCCTCTCATACAGATCTTTTTCCTGAAGGGCAGTGGGTGGCTGAAATAGACGGTAAAATAGTTGGAAGTACTTCCAGTATCCGGTATCATTTTAATCCCTCATCCCCTGAAATGCATCGATTTGCTGATTTATTTGACGGTGGATTCATGCGAACCCATCAGCCAGAGGGAAATTGGCTTTATGGCATGGATATGGCCGTGTTTTCTGAATTCAGAGGGCTCGGCATCGCCAGACGATTGTACAGAGCCAGACAAAAGGTGGTAAACACCCTGGGACTGGAAGGTCAGGTCACTGTTGGCATGCTCAATGGTTTTGCCGCCCATGCCAAGGAGTACTCCCTGGAGGAATATTATCTGGCGTTGAAAAATGGTGACCTGAAGGATCCTACAGTTTCTGTTCAACAGAAAATTGGATTCAATATGGTTTCTTTGATGACCGATTATTTATCAGATTCAACCTGCGGAAATGCCGGCGTTTTGCTTGTATTACCCTCAAGTGTTGAAGTTTAAATGATGGAAAATGAAAAATATTAATGTAGTTACTGAGATTCCAGGTCCTAAAGCCAAGGAAATTATTGCCCGGCGAACGGCAGCTACCCCTGCGGGTTTAGCAAAATCTACGGAAATAGTGGTCGAAAAAGCTCAGGGAGCGCTCGTTTGGGATGTGGACGGGAATCAATTACTTGACTTTGCCGGTGGTATTGGCATGCTCAATCTGGGTCATAGACCGGAAGCAGTGGTACAGGCCATTCATAAACAGGCAGATCAATATTTGCATAGCTGTGCATTGGTCACCACCTTCGAACCTTACGTTGAATTAGCAGAATTATTGAATAAAGTAACTCCTGGTGATTTTCCTAAAAAGACCTTATTGGCAGGTTCAGGGTCCGAAGCAGTTGAAAATGCCGTTCAAATAGCCCGCTATTATACAAAAAGACCTGCTGTTATTTGCTTCGAAGGCGGTTATCACGGTCGAACTCATCTGACCTTATCCCTGACCAGTAAATATGGCTTATTTAAAAAAGGATTCGGTAGTATGTCTTCTGATATCTATCGCTTACCCGTTCCAAATCTATACAGGATTCCCGCGGGGATGACAGAAGAGGAGTATCTTCATTTTTCTATTCAACAACTTGAAAATGCGCTGATTGCCCAGGTAGATCCCGAGGCTTTAGCCGCTATTTTAATTGAACCTGTCCTCGGAGAAGCTGGATTTATTCCTGTTCCTCCCTTATTCCTTCAAAAAATCAGGGAGATTTGTACCCGTACCGGAGCCATTATGATTGCCGATGAAGTTCAATGCGGTTCAGGTAGAACAGGGCGTTTTTGTGCTATTGAGCACAGTGGCGTTATCCCCGATATAGTCGTTCTGGCGAAATCCATGGGTGCTGGTATGCCCATAAGTGCAACGATTGGCAGGTCTGAAATAATGGATGCAGTTCATCTTGGTGGTGTCGGTGGCACTTATGGTGGAAGTCCGGTGGCCGCAGTGGCTGCCATTGAAGCAGTTAAACAATTATCGTCCCCTTCGTTTTTGTCACAGTCAACCCGTTTTGGAGAAAAAATAGAAGCTTTAATGGCTCCCTGGGTGTCGAAATATCCTTGTGTTGGCGATGTTAGAGGCATGGGGGCAATGCGTCTGGTGGAATTTGTGAAAGATAAGAAAACGAAAGAGCCAGATCCTGGCATCGCGCTGGAAATAATAAAGGAGGCCGTTTCAAATGGTATCATTTTGATTAGGGCGGGGCTATACAGTAATTGTATCCGTTTGCTTCCTCCTATTGTCATGACCGATGATCAATTGGAAGAAGGTCTGTCCGTTCTGGAAAATGCGATAGCCAAAAAATCATTTGCCGCTGTTTAAATTTCTGTCATGAATCCATACCTATTTCATAATGCTAAAATCTTTCTCCTCGACGGGAAAAATAATCATTGTGAGGCCATGGTGGTGGAAAATGACCGCTTCAAGGCGTTTGGTACCTTTCAGGAGTTGTTTTTATCTTTTCCTAATGCCATACAAGTGAATCTTGACGGGCGTTTTGTTTTTCCGGGATTCAATGATGCTCATATTCACCTTTGGAAGGTGGGGAGTCTTTTGGGGCATACTCTCGACTTAAGGGGAGTGCATTCAAAAGAAGAAATGCTGGTTTTATTGCATGATTTTGCCGTAAATGCTACCTCAAAAGATTGGCTTCTGGCACGTGGGTTTAATGAGGCGTTATGGGAAAATGGAACATTGCCCACTTGTAAGGACCTGGATCTTCTTTTTCCAGACAGACCTTGTCAGGTAATGCGTACCTGCGCTCATATTGTTGTGGTTAATTCTTTTGCTTTACGTTTGGCTGGCATCGATGAAAATACAGCAGATCCAGAGGGAGGTCATATCGGCCGATTTGAAAATGGGAAACCAAATGGCATTCTTTATGAAGCGGCTATAAAACTAATGACCCCATTTATTCCTGAAATTACTACGGCCGAATATAAGAAAATGATCCTTGAGGGGCAGGAAAAATGTTTGGAAATGGGCATTACCTCTATCACAGATCCTGAAATTTATACCCCACAACGAGTAGCTTATGAGGCATTGGAAAAAGAGGGTTTACTTAAGTTAAGAGTCAATCTTTTTTTGGTTCACCTGCCTGATATTAAACCTTCCAATCCGTATTTGTCAAAAGATAGTTGCACTGGAAGGTTGCAAATGGATACCTTGAAATTTTTCGCCGATGGCGGTTTAAGTGGTCAGACTGCCGCTGTATTCAGACCATATAAAGCATCTGATAATTTTGGAGTATTAAGGATGTCAACCGATTATTTTTATAATCTGGCTGCAAAAGGACAGATAAATGGTTGGAAAATAGCCACGCATGCCATTGGAGATGCAGCCATAGATCAGGTTTTATCGGTGTATGAAAAATTAAAAACAGAGGTAAATCATTCGTTGGTTCATCGAATTGAGCATCTTGGATTGCCTCAGGCAAAGCATATCAGTCTTATGAACCGACTTGGCATTATTTGCGCCAGTCAGCCTGCTTTTGTGAGAGAATTAGGTCCCAATTTCAGGCAATATCTCGATACTGAATATCAACAAATCATTTATCCATACCACACCCTGCTAAAGGAAGGCGTTACGCTTGCTTTTTCCTCTGACGCTCCAGTCGTTAGAGATTTCAAACCCTTGTCAGGAATAAGAGATGCGGTTCAACGAGTTGATGAACAAGGATATACACATAATCCACAGGAGAAAATAATTATGGAGCAGGCCTTCATAGCTTATACCTATGGTGGTGCCTTAGCAGATGGGGCAGGGGACATAAAAGGGAAAATGGCCCCGCATTTTTTAGCTGATTTTATCGTCTTAAATAAGAATCCTTTCCAATCTTCCTGGGAGGACTGGGATCAAATAAAAATAGAAAAAGTTTATATAGGTGGAAAATTAATACTTTAAATAAATTGATAATGAGATGGATAAGCATTATAACGATTTTATTTTTCTCGTTAGGTTGTAATTCTGACCAAATGATTAATGCAGATCATGGTTACAGGCAACCCGCAGAATATGAGCCTACTAAAGCCGTATGGATGCAATGGCCTAGAAATACCCATAAGCTGGATGCTCCCATAGAAGAGGTACTATTTCAAATGTTCAAAGAAATTACGCCTTTTGCCCATTTGAATTTATTGATAACAGATACGGCACTCAAAAGGGAAATATTAATGAAAGGTAAAAAGTATAGTATAGATTCTTCCAGGATTTCTTTCCTTTTATTCCCATATAATGAATTTTGGACGAGAGATATGGGGCCAAGATTCCTGACAAATAAACAGAGGAAAAAAGCTATGGCAGATTTTAGTTTCAATACCTGGAGTTATGCCGATGAAAACGATCCATTGGCTATTTTGGATGAGAAATTAGATGAAAAGATAGCGGCTTCCTTGAAAATGCCCATGTATTCTTCCCCGTTGATTGCCGAGGGAGGCGACAATGAAATCAATAGCAAAGGGGTGCTCATGTTAACCGAAAGTGTACAGTTTCTGAGAAATCCTCAGCTTACTAAAAAACAAATTGAAGAAGAATACAGGAAAACCTTAGGTGCGACTTCCTTTATTTGGTTTAAAAAAGGACTTAGAGACGACGATTTTACCTTACATGGTCCATTGGTCACTAAACAGGGAGATTCCCTTTTCACTTGCCTGACAACCAATGGGCATGTCGATGAATATGCCCGATTTGTAAATGATTCCACTATCTTAATGGCCTTTGGCGATGTTCTCAGTGAAAATCTCATAGAAAAAGAGACGGCCACACGATTAGCTGAAAATCTTACCATTTTAAGAAAAAGTAGAAACGCCGATGGAAAACCATTTCGGATTATTTTTCTGCCTTTAGTTCCACCTCAAATTTCGGAAATGAAAAAGGGGGATGGTACTTATGAAATATTACAATCCATGACTTTCAAAAATGATATTAAATATGGATTTAGGGACAAGCCTGAAAAAATGATTGCCGCTGCAAGTTATCTGAATTTTGTGATTATTAACAAATTGGTCCTTGTACCTTTTTATGGCCTTGAAACAGATGAACAGGCAATGGTCGCCTTCAAAAAAGCATTTCCCAATAAGAAAATAGTCCCCATTAACCCATTAGCCTTACATTGGGGCGGTGGTGGTATGCATTGTATTACTCAAAATGAACCCTTCTAAAAATGAATAACACAGAAATTAAACTCGCATTGATTCAGTCTGCCTGCGGCGTAGATATTCAGGAAAATGAAAACAGAACGCTAAAGCAAATCGAAGAAGCTGCAGGGTTAGGAGCCAATATTGTTTGCTTACAGGAATTATTTAACGCCATTTATTTTTGCCAATATGTAGATGTTAAAAGCTACGGGTACGCACAAAAATTTCCCAATGCCTCTACAGATAAGCTTCAGGAAGCGGCTAAGCGATTGGGTATTGTACTGGTCGTTCCCTTTTTTGAAGAAGCCTTACCTGGCGTGTATTTCAATTCTGCGGTTGTTTACGACAGGGATGGAACTTATTTAGGGAAATATAGGAAAAACCATATCCCGGAAGGTCCACAATATCTCGAAAAATATTATTTCACTCCTGGCGATTTGGGTTATCCCATTTTCAAGACCCAGTTTGGAATCATTGGCATAGGCATTTGCTGGGATCAATGGTTCCCCGAAGTGGCTAGAATATTAGCCTTACAAGGTGCGGAAATATTATTATACCCTACGGCTATTGGATCAGAACCTGACCGTCCCGATTTTGATTCTTCAGAGCCCTGGCGAACCATTATCCGCTCCCATGCCATTGCCAATAATGTATTTGTTGGCGCCGTTAACAGAGTGGGTATGGAAACGGAAATGTCCTTTTATGGAAAAAGTTTTATCGCCAATCCTTATGGTGATATAATAGCCGGTGCAGGTAATCAGGATGAAATCATCATGGCTTCTTGTGATTTATCAGAAATAAGAGCCTCCAGAGAGTTACTTCAATTTTTTAGGGACAGAAGGGAAGATACCTATCAGCCCTTATTGAAAAAACTACCTATATAAGCGACACACAAGGAATAACCGGAACCACCATTGGGTGTTCCGGTCTTTTACTCTCTTTTTTTAATAAAATAAAAGGTATGGTTTTATTCCTTTTTAACCTACCCGCTCGAACCCATCCGCTCGAAACACTGCGAAACACTGCG
>BJGN01000148.1 GCA_014190515.1 Bacteroidota bacterium | reverse complement strand
ATAATCAAAGGAATAACAGATTGGCCTGTTTTGAAAGAATCTTATGATAAACTTATTAAAAGTAATTCTTCCCTTTTTGTTGAAACGGATATGAGGGCTATGTTCAATCCGACGAGAATGAAGGTCATATCAATAGTAGCTGAAAGGTTGGTTGCTAATTTGAAATCAACTTGTCCTTTCTGTCATTTTCCCGGATTTTCCATTGTCAAAATAAAGGAAGGTTTACCCTGCGAACTATGCCATTTTCCTACCCGATCTATTATGAGTCATATTTACACCTGTCAAAAATGTTTGGAAACAAAAGAAATCTTATATCCAAATCAGAAAATGGCAGAGGATCCTGCCTTTTGTGATTTTTGTAATCCTTAAATTTTGAGCTTACAAACATTTATTCAAAAGAAATAAAAAATGAATTTCAATTTACTTGCTGAAAATTTGACTAACCCTGCCTTACTTTTTTTCGTGTTAGGTGTATTGGCAACCTACTTAAAGAGTGATTTAGAAATTCCGCCCAATTCATCTAAATTTATTTCTCTCTATCTGCTCATTTCCATTGGATTTAAAGGTGGGCAAGAATTATCTCATGAGACCCTTTCCACGAATATTCTTTGGTCCATGGTATTCGGTATATTTATTTCCATATTCATACCATTTTATACTTTTTTTATACTTAGACGAAAGTTAAATATCTTTGATTCCGGTGCTATTGCTGCGGCTTATGGTTCAGTAAGTGCAGTGACTTTTGTGACTGCAACCGCCTATTTAGAATCTGAGCAACTTCTATTGCACGGTTACATGGTGGCCATTATGGCACTCATGGAGTCTCCAGCTATCATCATTGGATTAATACTTATAACTTTCTTTAATAAAGGACGAAAAAACGCAATTGATAAAAAATTTATCTTTAAACACGCCATGACCAATGGCAGTGTTCTTTTGATTTTGGGAAGTTTGCTCATAGGCTTTCTGGCAAATGCGAAGCAAGCAGAAGGGATTAAGCCCTTTACAAATGACCTTTTTAAAGGATTTTTGTCCATTTTTTTATTGGACATGGGTATTTCCAGTGGCAGAAAATTGAAATCCTTTTTTGAATTTGGCTGGTTCCCCGTATTATTTGCCGTATTTATTCCCTTAATTAACGGTTGTATTTTCGCTATTTTAAGCTCCTTTGTGACGTCCGAAATAAGCGACAGATTTATTTTTTCGGTACTCGCCGCCAGCGCTTCCTACATTGCCGTTCCGGCCGCCATGAAAGTTACCGTCCCCAAAGCAAATCCTGGTCTGTTTTTACCCATGGCCTTAGCCATCACATTTCCCGTTAACATTACCATAGGGTTACCCCTTTATTTTTTCTTAGTACAACAATTTTAAAAAAAACATCCCCGCTAGTACATCCCCGCTAATCCATCCTTTCATCAGATAATTGTCTTTCGTATAAATCTAAATAATAAGGACTTATCTTCAATAACTCCTCATGGGTACCCGCATGAGCAACCTCCCCATCTTGAAAAACCAAAATCTTATCAAAATGCAAATTGACATAAATTCTATGCGAAATAATAATGGCCGTTTTATCCTTTAACGAAGACTGAAAATAATTTAGAATTTTATTTTCTGTATGGCTATCCACTGCTGACAAACAATCATCTAAAATAAGAATTTCAGGATTTTTCAGCAACGCACGGGCAATCGAAACCCTTTGTTTTTGACCACCACTTAAGGTTATTCCCCTTTCGCCCAAAATAGTATTTAACCCATCAGGGAAAGTTTTAATTTCATCAGTGAGGGAAGCATCGAAAATAGCTTTTTCTATCTCAGCATCAGAAGCATCAGGCTTTCCAAAAGTAATATTTTGCTTTAAACTATCTGAAAAAAGAAAAACATCTTGGGGAACATACCCAATTTGTTCGCGCAACCTGCCAAGATTCAACTCTTTAACAGGTACACCATCAAATAAAATTTCACCTTCTGATACATCATTCATTCTAAGTAATAACTCTGCAAAGGAAGACTTTCCCGATCCTGTTTTTCCAATAATGGCTATTTTTTCTCCCGCTTTAATATGGAGTTGTATGTTTTTTAAGGCACAAATGCCCGTATCGGGATAGGTCAAACCCACATTATTAAAAATAATTTCACCGTTGAGTTTAAAATCCTCCATATTTCCCGAAAGAATAGAAGGCTTTGTCTGCATAAATTCATTAATCCTTTTTTGACTTGCGGAAGCTTGCTGAATAATCGACGCTATCCAGCCAATAGACGTTACAGGCCAGGTTAACATATTTACATAAATGACAAATTCTGCAATGTTACCAGTAGAAATACTTCCATTAACGACTAAGGTACCTCCTGCATAGACCGTAATCAAGGTACTAATGCCAATTAATAAGATCATTAGCGGATAAAACAAGGCATTAATTCTTGCCAAAGAAACAGATTGTTGATTGTACTGCTGACTTTGGGAAGTGAAAAATCCCAGCATAGAATTTTCCTGGGTATAAGCCTTAACTACTCTAATACCTGCATATACCTCTTGAGCCGTGTTGTTTAAAACGGCTAATTGTTGTTGAATTTCCTCACTTTTCTTGTGGATGAGGTCACTAACATAATAAATAGATATAGATAAAACAGGTAAAGGAATGAGGCAAAACAGCGTTAATTCAAGGCTAACATTAACCATGGCATAAATGACAAAAGCGAATAAGGAAACCAGATTTATTCCATAGAGAATGGCCGGTCCCAGATACATTCGCACCTTGTTTACATCTTCCGTGATTCTGGCCATCAAGTCACCCGTTTTATTCCTTTTGTAAAAGGCAAGATCCAGAATTTGATAATGTTCAAAGATTTCCTTTCGCATATCATATTCAATCAATCGGGACATAACAATAATGGTTTGCCTCATGAAATACATGAATAAGCCCATAAGGCCAGCGAAAAGAAGCACGAATATTCCGAAAATTAACAATTGCTTGCCAAGAATGGTCTCCAAGCTTTGTTGAAGATTTGATCCTTCAAAATTTCGATAAATACTTAGGTTGTGAATCACCAGATCCAGAGCTTCCCTAATGGCCTGCGGTTGTAATACCCGGAAATAATTGGATAGAGAAACAAAAAAAATTCCCCCCAGAAAGTGCCAGCGATATTTCCAAAAAAAGTGATTTAAAACATATAAATGATTCATCTAATCTTTTTTATTTTGGAAATGAATGATGTGTTAAATAATAAAACCAGCCTCACGGAGACTGGTTTTATGTGGAGATAATGGGATTCGAACCCATGACCCCTTGCATAATGAATGATGTGTTAAATAATAAAACCAGCCTCACGGAGACTGGTTTTATGTGGAGATAATGGGATTCGAACCCATGACCCCTTGCATGCCATGCAAGTACTCTAGCCAACTGAGCTATACCCCCTTAAACTAAATGCGAAAATAAGTAATTTTGATAGATTTTCCAAAAAAATGGTAACTTTATTAAGTAGATACATGTATTTTACAAAATATTGCAATAATTTGTAAAAAAAGCCGTAAATTGCAACATACAGTTTAAATATGGAAAGAATTACAGAAATGCCCTCAACTTACCGGCATTTGGAAAAAATGTCACTGAATGAGTTGTTGTTGAATATAAACAAGGAAGACAAGTTGGTTCCGGATGCGGTAGAAAAGTCCATTCCCCAAATTGAAAAATTAGTTCAGATTATTGTGCATAAAATGAAGGAGGGGGGGCGTTTATTCTACATAGGAGCAGGAACCTCTGGCAGATTGGGTGTTTTAGATGCTTCAGAATGTCCACCCACTTATGGCGTTCCGAAAGATTGGATAATAGGTATTATCGCCGGCGGAGATATAGCATTGAGAAATTCTGTGGAAGCTGCTGAGGACAGTCTTTCTCAGGCATGGAGTGACTTGAAAGCATTTGATATTGATGAGCTGGATGTAGTTGTTGGAATTGCCGCTTCAGGCACAACTCCTTATGTCATAGAAGGATTAAGGAAATGTAAAGAATATGGCATTCTGACTGGTTGTGTTACTTGTAATCCAGATTCTGAACTGGCTGCTATTTCTGATTTTCCTGTTGAAATCGTAACCGGACCTGAATTTGTCACGGGTTCAACCCGTATGAAAGCAGGAACAGCACAAAAATTAGCATTAAACATGATAAGTACCTCTGTCATGATTCAATTGGGAAGAGTAATGGATAATAAAATGGTAGATATGCAATTAAGTAATGCCAAATTGATTGATAGGGGTGTTAAAATGATTGTAAAACAATTAAATATTCCTTATGATGTGGCTGCAAAACTTTTGCAAAAACACGGGAATGTCCGCAATGTTTTAAACGCTCATTCCCTCGATATAACTATGAATTCCAGATGATTAAGCATACTGGAAAGAGCATCCTTATTGTGGAAAGTGGTGCTACTAAAGCTAATTGGGTACTTGTTTCTAATGGGGTTAGCATCTTTAGTGAGAAATCTTCTGGCTTAAATCCCTATTTTCTTACAGATGAGGAAATGAAGAACCAGTTCCTTTTTATTAAAGATAAGCTCCCACAACCCCCACATTTAATTTACTTTTATAGCACGGGTTGTGGTGCTGAAGATCAGAAAATTAGAGTTTCAAAATTACTCGACTTTATTTTTAATCCATTTCAGCGCGCTGAGGTGGATACAGATATCGTTGCTGCCGCTCGTTCCATCGGATCTGAAAATAATGGATTGGTTGGTATCCTGGGTACAGGTTCTAACGCCTGTTTAATAAAAAATGGCAATATTGCGGCCATGGCAGGTGGTTTTGGATTTATTTTAGGCGATGAGGGAAGCGGTGCCGCTCTTGGATTAACACTGATACAAGGTTGGTTAAAGCAAGAATTACCCAACGAAATTCATTGGCTTGTAAAAAATGAATTGACCTTAAAAAAAGAGGATATATTTCAGGCCGTTTACAAAAATCCTTTTCCCAGCAGATATCTGGCACAATTTGCTACTTTCTTTTACAAACATAAAGAACTATGTTGGATTAGAGAGGTTGTCAAACAACAATTTAACTTATTTATAAAAAGATATTTTTTGAGCTTGCTGAAGGAAAATCAAGATATTAAAGTTTATTTCATAGGTTCAGTCGCTTATTATTTTAGCTCAATAATGGAGGCAGTATTGGAAGAAAATAAGCTCCAACTTGGCGGTATTGTTAAAGATCCCATGGAGGGTTTAATTCAGTTTCACCTCAATAATTAAGTTTAGTTTTATTTGTTGCATTTTATAGTGCATAATTTGGCTATATACTGCAAAAAGATGCAATAAATAGCCAAATAAGTATTGAATTTAATTTTTTATTCCTTATTATTGCACTAGTTTGAAACATTTATATTTTAGTACTAACCAATTAAATATTTAACTATGCTAAAAACTTCATTGTTTGCCGGTGCTGTACTGCTTGGTTTAGCAATATTACCTACATCATTATTTGCACAGGAGAAAGTTAATCTGACAATCAAAGGTCAAGTTGTCGATGCACAAAATAATCCTTTGATAGGTGTTACCCTGGCTTTATCCGATTCGAGGAGTGGTGCTGTTACTGATTTAGATGGAACTTATACCTTAAATGTTTCCGTTTTACCTGGAAACTATTCGTTACAAGCAAGTTATGTTGGCTATAAATCTTTGGCTATGGATTTATCAATAACATCGGATAAAAATTTACTGACTCAAAATTTCACCCTCATTGAGGATGCCCTTGATTTGGACGAAATTGTAGTTACTGGTTCAACCCTTAAATCTTCCCGGCGTCAACTCGGGAATGCTATTAGTTCTGTTTCGGCTGACGAATTAGCAAAATCGGGTTCAGATAACCTAATATCCTCTTTGCAAGGTAAAGTTCCTGGCGCCCAGATTACCCAAACATCTGGAGATCCTGCCGGAGGATTAAATATTAGGATCAGAGGGGTTAACTCAATTCGTGGAAACTCTGACCCTCTTTATGTCATTGATGGCGTTATTGTTAGTAATACTACCAGTAATGTTTCTCAAGTTTCTGTATCTGCAGGTGCGGCTGACATGGGGACGAACAGATTGGCAGATATTAATCCAAAGGATATCGAAAGTATTAATATCATTAGTGGTGCAGCCGCAGCAGCAGTATATGGCTCAAGGGCTTCAAATGGGGTTGTTGTTATAACTACAAAGAGGGGTAGTGCAGGCAAGCCGGAAATTACTTTTGGTACAAGTGTGAATGTAAATCAACTAAGAAAAAAATTAGCCATCACTACCTTCGGTAAGCAATTTGGCTCGGTTGCACAAAGACTTCATATCATTAACCCTTTTACAGGTGGTCCAACCGTTACAACAAATGGTAGAAACCTGCCCACAGCATTAGTCGATGTTACACGCTATGATTATCAGGATCAGGTTTTTGGTGATGCGATGGGAACAGATAATTATCTGTCAATGTCTGGTGGAAAGGATAATACCAAGTATTACGCATCTCTATCCTATATGACGAATGGTGGAATAGTTAAAAATACTGATTTTACCAGATATGGATTAAGACTGAATTTAGATCAAGGCATTAAAGATTGGATGAAAATTAGTTTTGGACTACAATACAATAATAGTTTTTCTAATGAAAAACCAAATGGAAATTCTTTTTATAGTCCGGTAAATGCCATAAATATTACTAATAACATTTATGATATTACAAAACGTGACGCAAATGGAAATCTACAGGCAGTTGAACCCACCAGGGTAAACCCATTGTCAGTCATAGAAGATTTTGACATTACACAGGAGGTTAACAGAGCTATTTCTAATCTGACTTTTACTTTTTTTCCTATAAAGGGTTTGACCATTGATTATGTATTAGGTGCAGATGTTTACAGCCAGACCGGGAAAACTTTTATTCCCGCTTATCCATATCCTGGGGTTAACGTG
>BJGN01000147.1 GCA_014190515.1 Bacteroidota bacterium | reverse complement strand
TGTTGTTCATAAATACCTCATTATGTTTCTAAAAAATATCGGTGTTCTTGGTTTCGATCCATTGGAAAAAGTGATTCTCGCAGCGTTAGTGACCGAAGAACCTATACTTATTATCGGTCGCCCGGGTACCGATAAGGCAAATCTGCTGGTTTATATTTCTCAGGCGTTAGGGCTTTCCTTTAAAAAGGTAAATGCCGCTATGACCAGTAAGCTGGAAATCACCGGTATGCCGGTGGTTAAGGATAATGACGATAAAATCACGTTTATTTCAGCGCCAGATAGTGTATGGAAGAAACAAGCCCTGGTTTTTGATCTCTTAAATGAGGCTAAACCTATTAGTATGAGCGTTATCAGCTCCATTCTTTTTGAAAAGCAGATAAATGGCTATCCAATGGAAACGCTTCAATACAGATGGGCCACCATGGAGAATACAGATTTATTTAATAGCGATATGACCGCTTTTAAACGCAGGAATATTTATCTGGAAGAGGAATTGGTGGAAAATTTTGCTTTTATTATCGAAGCGCCTACCTGGGACCATTTTAGTGTCGAAGAAAAATTAGAAGGATTTATATCTGGTTTCACTCATCCTGTTAAAGAGCTAAATAACGAATTGATCGCGTTTATTAGCAAACTAAAACCCCTGTATGAAGAGCAATTGCTTTTTCCAAAACCTAAACTTGCGGCTTATGCCTGTTTGGTTACTTCCTTGTTGAATGAAGGTGGTGTCTATGTTTCCGTGCAAAGATCCTTGCAGCTACTCCGGAATCTTGTCGCATTGGATCTGGTTAATGAGCATTGGAATGGGGAGGAAAATAAGGATAAAATGGGCGATACGCTGCTGTTGGGCTTGACAAATACCCTCACCCAGAAAGCATTTCATGAAAAGATTCCCGACAGATTAATACAAGCCATTCACCGAAATATGATGCAACAGCTGTTTAATGAGAAGCAGGAAAACGACTGGATTGGTATTTTTATGAAAGCAGGGTTAACAGAAAAAATGGACATGCTTTTCGATAACACGGTGGATAAGGATCTTAAAAGCTTAGCGTTTATTCACTTTTTTAATCATTCTACGATCACTGAAAGAGCCATGCTGGTTTTTTCGGCCCAACCTATCCTTCATCGGTTCGACATACTGAATGAAGAGGCTTTCAATATGCTGACGAAATGCTTTAAGGAGATACTTCATGTCGATGGGGAAATTAAATGGCTGGAATTTTCTGGAAATATGGAAAAGGGAAATCTGGTCTGGTCCAATTGTCAGGTCTATCTGCTCACTTTGCCAGGGGGACAGACGTCGAAGAGATATAAACGAGCCTATCAGTTTTTTATATATCTCATGACGCACGATAAGTTAATCATCGATCCCGGATATGTTGAAGAGGCTTTAAATGATTGCTTTGAAAAATGCCAGATGATTTTAAAATTTAGGAAACAGGAAAAACTAAGCTAATATGACGAATAGCTATTACAGAGATAGGCAGCATAAAATAGTAAACGGTTTCCCAAAAAGTTTACATGTTTCAAACGTATATTTTCCAAATGAAGTGCCTTTACCAAGTAGGGTCAAATATTATTTCAAGTCTTCTGAGCCATTTTCCTCTTATGAGGAATATCTGTTTTCTTTAATTTTTAAACAGGGTTGGCATAGTTTAGAGGAAGCAAAATCAATGGTAGATCTGCCAGCGGAAAGTCATATCGTTGTAGATTGTAAGGAAAAGGTGGGGTTTGTTTTCTCAGGTATTAATGAAAAATTAGTGATTAGAAATATGTTGGTGTTGGCTGGCAGTGGGGAAAATATCTACCATCCTGAGCAGCCCCTCATTTTTTCAGACAAGCGTATGAATAGGCAAATAGAATTAAAGCGAATCGAATTAAATGAATTTTATGATCTGGACTGAACAACGAATTAAATATCTAATAAGCGATCTAACAGATGAGAATCTGTTTGCCTGTCATACGCTTTTATCTGACCTTTCTATTTCGTTTACCGAGGAAGTTAATACCTTGGCTATTTCCCTGGAGGACAGGCCGGAACTTTTATTAAATTCAGCTTTTTTACAGCAGCATATACATAATGAAGCTGATTTTAAAGTCATTATATTACATGAATATCTGCATTTGTTATTTGGCATGAAATACCAGCTGGATTCTCCACTGTCTCATCTGACCTTGGATGTCATTATCAATGCGGCCATTTGCAGGCAGGTTCCTTATTATCAGAGAGATCATTTTGGTCAGTCTGACTCTTTTTTCTCCCGATTTTATTCTAAAAAAGGTGCGGCTAAATTTCTAAGAGGAAATGAAACGGAGCATCGTTTTAACAAGTTACTCAGGCATTTTGGGGAGATTTTAAAGGAGGAATCTTTAACGGATATAATATTGATCGGAAATCATGAAAAACCGAGGATTTCCGACAAATATGTGCCAATTCTACGGTATATTTTGGAAAATATGAATCCCGATGACATTAGGAACAGGTCTTTTACGTCAAATGAGGACCTGGAGTATATTGAGCAGCATGGGCATCAGATGCGACATATTAAAGAATGGGAGAAGCGAACTTTACATCGTTTAAGGGAAATGATCTTCAGCATATCCCGAAAATATAGTGCTGAAAATAATAAGTGGATCCGGGTGTATTTTGATGCTGACGTTTTCATGGAAGACGAACTGAATTTGATGATTCCTCTCTTGGATAAATTTAAAAACAGACTTGATTTGCCCATATTGGTGTTGACTCCTGAAAAAGTGAAACCTGCTGTATTTCCGGAGGGTCGATTAGCTTTAGAAAGAACGGCGTCGAAAAACCTTTCGCTTATCGCTCAGGACATAAAGAAAAATAGAAATAAGGGAGCTATCGTGGTTACCTGTGGGAGACACTTGAAGGTAGATATTTCGGCGTTATCGGCAGAGGAACCGCTCGATATACGGTTTTTGGTAATTAATAAGGGAAATAAGGCCATTTTTGAAGAGAACGGATTGACCTATGAGCTATTAGACCCCCTTATTTTATTGGAAAATGATTTTAAAGAAGTGAAAAAACCTACGCTTAATTTAAATACGCCTACGGTTAATAAATTTAATGCCACGTTAAATAAATATAGAACATTATAACTACTTGATTACTATTTAGTGTTGTGTATTTAACTAAAGTTTCGGAGCAAATTAAGCTTTATTTTTATTTAGACAGTTTAAAAATTCAAATTGAGTTTGTAATAATTTTTCAATGCTAATTTCATTTTCGGCCAGCTTGTCGAGGAATATTTCCCATTCAACTCCCAATTAAGCTAATATTTCCTGATATAGTATTTCAATGATTTGCAACAGCTTTTCTACCAGCGTGATTTCTAATATTTCATTTTTAAAAGCTCTGAAAACTTTGCCCATTGTCTCGTAATCATCGAATCTTTTATGAAGGGAAAGCATCATATAGCTGATGAAACTTAAGGTTATCCAAGCGAACGGTGCCACTATAAATCTCAAGGAAAAAGTTGTATCACCCGAAGATCTTTATAATTCAAATATGGTAAAAACCATCTTCTCCAATTTTTAATACATTAATTTAAACACAAACTTAAAAGCACTCAATGTTATATTTCCCTAATGATTTTAAAATAATTAGTTTTATTTTTTTAGGATTTTTGATTTATTCAATACTTAAAAAAAACTGGAAACACCTATTTTCTGTTCTTTTCTATTATTTTGTTTTTTTAGTAATCTGGGTTTTCCTCTCATTTGGAGCCGCTTTGAAACCAGAGAATCTGGTTGGAAATAGGGAATTTTATGTTTCAGAAATATTCAAATCTTCCGGTATTGAAATTCCGGAGGAATTGATTTTGGTTGCTAAGCTCGACCCCATTGTATTAATTGGCGTTGAGAGTGAATATAATGCTGAGTGTATATTTGAGGGATCTTCAAAAATTATCAAAGAATTAGAGAGAAAAATAAAGAAAAATAAAAATTTTATAAAAGTAGATAAACTTGATAATTATCCGACCGAATTGATAAATCCTGATAATTTCAGTGTAAAAAATATTAAATCTATTTACAAGGGTAAGCTTTTAGACGATGTCATTTATATTTCATTTGATAAGTCAAATAAAAAGTTTTACTATCTGGCTATGTATTTTTGAAATTTTTCAGGATAATTTAAGAACCTAAAAATAATATTATGAAAAATTGGTTAATTCCAATCGTATTTTTTATGCTGGCCCTGCCATCTATTGTCTCAGGAAAAAACCTTTATGGTCCAGGGTTTTATTTAAAAAAAGATGGCTATTCCTCCTCAGCAGAACTATTTACTGTTTTATTTTCTAAGGGTTTCGATTCTGTAAATGCCTTTTTTTATTGGTGTTGTGATTGTATATATACTATTATGGTATGGTTTGGGGCCTCAGTTATCAGGAAATGAACATAGTACTTTTCGTTATTTTACAGCCACTTCTCATTCTTTTATTTTTTATTCTTTGGATAATTGAAAAAAGAAGAGTGAGGAGATTATTGAATAGCCATACCAAATAATATTTATAAATAAAATTTATTGAAATTTCTTAAGTCATGGAAAAACAAAATAAAAGAAAATATGTCTACTGGATAATAATTTTATTTATCCTCCTCCTCTCATCTGTTGGTTATTTGTTCTTAAAAGAAAATTCTCCACTTTTTCTTAGGGAAGCGCCCTTGTCTCATTCAGAATATATTTTTGGATTAGATGTTTCACATTATCAGGGCAGAATAAACTGGAAAAGAGTAAGTACTTCCAAACATCCCATTAAATATGTATTCATTAGATCCACCATGGGGATAAATGGAAAAGACAAGCAATTCTTATACAATTGGAGAAAAGCTAAAGACTTTGGTTATATAAGAGGAGCCTATCATTATTACAGACCCAATGAAAATCCGGAAAGCCAATTTTTGAATTACAAAAAAACGGTAAGATTAATTAAAGGAGACTTCATTCCTATTTTGGATGTCGAACAAATGGGGCGAAAAGGAAGAAAAAGATTGAGACAGGATATTTCGATTTGGCTAAAAATGGCGGAAAAGGAGTATGGGGTCAAACCTATGGTTTATACAGGTTTACATTTTTACAAACGGAATCTGAAGGGTCATATAAATGATTATCCTTTATGGGTTGCCAGCTATAACCGGAAATTTAGGATAAGAAGATTGAATTGGACTTTTCATCAGTTTACAGATAGAGTTCGGGTGGAAGGAATAAAAGTTTTGACAGACGGCAATGACTTTAACGGCAGTATGGAACAATTGCTTGGAATGTGCTTGAAATAATTTTTCTTCTTACAGAAACTCTAAAAGGTATGGACAGAAAATATGGGCTAAAATGTATGCAAATTTCCTTATAAATGGAATCCTAGAAGGATTTCGAAAATGGTAAAGAGTAGGTAGTTAAATTTTTCTTTGATAGTAAATGGAAAGCATTTTTAAATAGATTAAATATTAGTGATAAACTTAGGAATATTTTATTAGATAAATATACAAAACCTGAATATACCTTAGGTAGAAACTTTACTGGTTCATATAAAAATAAGAACAGAATAACAATTAACAAAAATTCCTATACTATTGGTATTGTTGGTGTGGATTCCGATGTTTTGATTTTAATAGCATATGAAATATGTAAAGAATTTAAACAAGAAACGGTAATGGTCAGAGATTTTAATAAAAGTAAAGTTTATTTTGTCAATGATAAAGAATATATTAAAAATGATGGGTAAAAATTATTAACATGACATTTCTATTTAAAAATTGCTTGAAACTATTTTAATAGAGCCTCCACAAATGACTTATATTATTTTTTTAAATTAATCATAACTAAATTATAAATACTATGAATTCTAAATTGCTTGCCAGAATAAAGGTTGACGCTTATTGTGATAAACACCTATTTTATGGACTAACAAATCTCAATGATGGATTTGATGATTCAAGAATAAAGTATTTTTCAGAAAAGGATTTTGAAGTGGTTTTAGAAAGAGTTAAATCTCTTGGTATTGGAATTTTTGGAATTGAACCTTGGAAGAATGGACATTATTATGATTGTAAGGTTTATGAGTCTCATACATCTGATCCAACAGATGCTACTTGGTATATGACTTGTTTTGAAAATTTCAAAAAGAGAGGAGATAATATTGTTTACGCAGCATCGTACTTTATTCCAAAAAAATTATTATCAGAATAAATTATTTCTCTAAGAAGGGTGGTAGTATATGTATAGTCAATGTGATTAAATACTCAAACGGCTTAAATGAATACTGAATATTGCGTTTGCGGTTAAGGTAACCTTAATTACATAGGTGAACATTCACTAGAAACTGATAGCATTTTATCGAATAATAGCTGTTACACTAAGAGCAAAATTGTTACATAACTATTATGCATTGTTTTGTTTTAACGATCCATCATATACTGAAGATTATAAACCTTCCCAGGATATGGGAAATACTGATATAAAACTTCCTGTTAATGTTAATGAGGATTCTTTTTTCGCAGTAAACATTGATAATCAAGCTAATTTTATAGAGGAGATAATAAATTTAGGTAAATTATTTTGCCAAGACAAGGTGACGCTTTTTGAAAAAGGTGGAGAGGTTAACTATGTATATGGTACAAGTAATGCAAATTTTCCTGGGTTAGACAAGAAAGAATATTTTACCCATTTATATTTTGGCAGTGAATCCGAATTACTTACAAAAATGGGCAGCGTTCCATCTAACCTAACAGCACCAGCTAAGGAGCAATTGTATTTTGAACACTTTATTAGACTTCAAAACACTACAAAATATCTTGTAAGCCTAGAAGCAAAAAAGATAGATAAATTACTTTAATAGCTCACCAAAGATATTTTCCCTTTGTTTTCAGAGATTACATTGCTATGGGTGGAGCCCAACGAACGTTTGTTAACGATGAGCGCAATCCC
>BJGN01000146.1 GCA_014190515.1 Bacteroidota bacterium | reverse complement strand
CAATAGGTGACAATGTAGCGATAAAGCTATATATTTGCACTTCTAAAAGGGGCCCATAGCTCAGTTGGTTAGCAGCACCTGACTCATAATCAGGGGGTCGTAGGTTCGAGCCCTACTGGGCCCACATTTATAATCAACCACTTACGATTCTTTTCGTGAGTGGTTTTTTATTTACGCCGGGTTCTACGCCGGTTTTAATCAAATTCTTCTGTAGAGTGGTCGTTACGATTATCTAACAGGATACTTGTTGATTTAATAAAAAGCTAATAACTTCCTTTTATTTTGAGGGAAGTGATATGATCTCAAAAAATTAATTGTCTGTGCTACTCTCCATTCATGTCACCAGCCAAGTTAATTTAATAATTAAAATTAATCATCATCATAACCTTGTAGTTGTGGAAAACGGGAGATAATTCTATCGAATTATTCTCGTTTTCCACACTTGCTCGAATGTATTTCTCGTATCTGCTCATTACCCAACTTTTTGATAGACTTCTACCGGTTTCTTTCTGTTAATTCCCTGGTGGCTGCTTTCATTGTAATCCCTGAAATATTGTGTCAAACCTCTGTATAATTCATCCCCGGTCTGTGCAGGGTTAAGATATACATAATCATATTTTACGCTGCGCCATAATCGCTCAATAAAATAGGTTATCTAATGCACGACCCTTACCATCCATACTAATGCTGATTTCTTCCTATACGTTTCAGCCATATCTGAAAGTGTGACTATGTCCCTATCCAAATCCTCGACGATCGACTTCATGAATTTATTCTCTCTCTTCTTTTCCTGTAGCTTCTCACGAAACTCTTCAGCAATAAAACTCAAGGAGACCGCTGCAAAAATCATTAAACCTTCCAGCAGATAGGACATCAAGGTTCTTGAACTAGATTCTTTAGGCGATTTTCCCATTGTCTTTTTTGATTTTTAGATTTATTGGGGGGTTATATATTTTATCATCCAATCCGCGAAGGTCTTTCTCGTAGTGACATGGGAGTGAGGTTGCATTTGAAACATATAAATGCCTACCTGTTTTTTAGTGGGATCTATGAAAAAAATAGGGCCTGTTACTCCACTCCATGAAATCGTACCCTGAGCCTTAAGCGACTTTTTATTTTCCTTTCTAACCAATTGGTAACCAAAGGTAAATCCTTCTGTAAGTTGTCCCGGTTGTTCGTATAGATCTGCATTGATGGATAAGGGCACCTGATCTGTCTTCATCAAGGCGATGGTCTCAGGTTTGGCAATAACTTTACCTTCGTAAACGCCATTATTCAAGATCATCACACAGAATTTTAGGTAATCATCAAGGGTGGAAGTTAATCCGCCTGAACCACTGTAATACACTTTTGGCCCGGTGATCAATTTACTTTCAATGGTACCGGGATCTCGAATTATCGGATCTCCATCGGGATTGAGCGTATAAAGCGTAGTCAGTCTGGATGCTTCTGACGGATCCAAATAAAAGCTTGTTTCCTTCATATCCAGAGGATCCAAAATCCTCTTTTGCATAAAATCCTGAAATGGCATTCCTGTTACTACTTCAATAACCCTAGCGGCAACATTGATAGAGGGACCATAAATCCAGTTTTCACCAGGCTCGTGATTGAGAGGCAGTTTTGCAAGCTGATCCGCAAAATGCGCCAAGTCATTTGAGTTGGGATCCTGAAATGCCGCCAAATACAAAGCTCCCAAATTCCCTCCAAATTGACTGGCAAATCCTGCTGTATGAGTTAATAGATGCCTCAATAAAATTGGATTTTTTGCCGGAGTGGTTTGGATAACTGGGAATTCACCTACTGTATCGATTTTAACTAGGACAGAGGGATTTGAAAAAGCAGGCAAATACTTATCCAATCGATCATTCATGTTGATAAGCCCATCTTCTTGCAGTAATAAAAGTGCCAAAGATGCAAGTGGCTTGGTCATGGAAGCCAGCCTGAAAATATCCGAAGTTTGCATGGGGCGATGACTGGCGATATCAGATTCCCCAAAAGCCTTTTTTCGGATAACTTTCCCGTTTTGATACAACAGATAAGCTGCCCCTGCTATTTTTTTCTCTGCAATTTCCCGTTGCACTTCCTGTTCAAAAGCATCCAGTAGTTGTGGGTTTGAAAACTCTTTTTTCCCTACCGTTTGAGCCCAGGAAAGTGAAAAAAAGAAAACAAACAGATAAGTGAAATGTAATTTCATGAGGTCTTGCTATTTTTAAGAGTGATTTACTTCTTGATTGAAATAAAATATGAGTAAGTGGTTGGTTAAGGGGTAGGAAGTTTTTTCAAATACTTGAAATCGACTCCAAAATCCACATTGACCCAAATCCTGTCAGGAGGCATCGATAGACCAAATTGCTCCATCCAATTTTCACCCGATTGAACTACCTGGATGGTTTTGAAATTGATCGGACGATAAAATTCCGGCCCACTGAGTACCCGCTCGTCCAATTGTTTACTGACCAAGGTTGTTTGGGAGAGGTCAACCAAGTCACCCTTGCTGTTTTGAGTTGTTCCTGAGAAACTTAGACTCCCATTTTCAAATTGGATTCTCCCTTCAATTTCAACTGATTCATCTTTTCCTTTCAGAGAAAGGTTGACTTCTCCAAATCTTACAGGAAATCCTATTTGCTTCATTCCCTTGATAATCCGATGCTTCTTGAGGCCGATGGTCTCGGGAATCGAAATCGAATTTTGAAGTGGAATAATGATATGTGCTATTCCCAATGGACCTAATTTTCGTTTACCTATCAAATAGTTCTCTGTGCTGGCCAAAAAAAGCATTAGAACTCCTTTGCCATTTCGAATTCGGGGTAGCTGGCTATTGGGAAGAAATTCCTTGAGCTTTTCCTCAGGAAGTTCCCAAAGCAAGGTCAATCCGATGGTGTTATTCTCTGGAAGCATTTTCCAATTCTCCCCTTCTTTAATTGAGGCGCAACTCATCCCGATCATGAGCAGTAGGAGGAAAATTATAGCCTTCGTTCTAGTCATTTTTTTCAAGCTCTTTGATTAATTTGTTGCTATACAGTTTGATAGAGTCCGCATCGGCAATCAGAAATTTTTGGATGACATTCATTTGTGCAAAAAAATAGGTCAGTTTACCTTTCGTACTTTCGGAAACAGGTTTAATCCCATACTTGGATTCCAGTTCTCCCATGGGAAAAGAAAAAACCTGCTGGTATAAATCAGGTTCGGTCATCTCCTGAACCAAGTCCTTAAGATAATCTTCATAGGTTTTTTGATACTAAAATAAAAATATAATTTGGTAAAAATAGTAAATTAAACATTATTTGTTTTTAATCTGAACAAAACGCAATAATATTAAAGTTTTTGGTTATTTACAATAACCGTTTTTATCTGACAAGACATTTTAGAACTATATTAAAATCTAATAAAGAACACAAATATTAATTCCTAAGGTAAGATTAACAGAATCCCAATGCCAAAAAATCATGGCATATCCGAAAAATGATTCTGATCCGAATTGGTCGTAAAAACTAGATACCAAATGAAGATTAATGAAGATTATCCGCCTGAAAATCACTTAGGAATAGAAAATTATTAACTATCCACATTTACTAATTAATTCATCAAATCCCCCTTCAATTTCCTGAGGAATGAATTAATCGAAATTATTGTGGCAAAGAGTAAAACCCCTTATAGAATAACGTTTTCACAGGGTCAAACAAACACGTTGCCACACTATATTTTTAACTCAATAGTAAAAGTTTAAGATCTAATGGATCAAAAGATTAAATTTCCTGGGATAACTTACTAGATAAAACTTGTCAAATCATAATTTCTCACATTTTTAGGGTACACTCTAAATCACGCCGGGTCATCGCGCCGGGTTTACCATACACAACGGTTAAAATGAACTACATTAAGACATTATTACAACCAAAAACCTACGATGAGACAATTAAAAACATTGATTTTCGATTCTCATAATCAGGGGGTCGTAGGTTCGAGCCCTACTGGGCCCACATAAGAAAAACTGATTTTCAGGGGTTTATGAAGTAACATTCATAAACCCTTTTTTTATGCCACATAATGAGCCTTAAAATAAATTGTATAGAAAATGGCTGCAATTTTACAACCTGTCGACATATAGTATTCCAATGTTCTGGGAGCAGGTTTTTATAGTGAAGTGTGTACGAGCGGTGGGGTTCGAGCTGTGGGGATTTTAACGCAGGGTACGCGGAGTTCAGGCGCAGGGTTTCGAGCGGTGAGTTATTTTGTGCGTGCTGCCCTAACTGTTTGTGCCACTTTTTCAAAATGAAGACCTAAATTTTCGTAGTCTTTGGTTTCCAAAAGAGAAGATAGAAAAAGGGTACCCCCCATACCTAATCCTTTTGCGCCTGCTTTAAAATAGGCTGGTATGTTTTCCAGATTTACCCCACCCGTAGGGAATAATTTCAGCTGCTGGAAAGGAGCCAGCACGTCTTTGATGTAGGAAGGGCCCAGGAGATTGGCGGGAAATACTTTCACTCCGGTAGCGCCCCATTTATTTGCCGAATAAATTTCGAGAGGCGAAAAAGCACCCGGGAATATGGGAATCCCCCATTTTACACATTTTTTAATGACTTTTTCATCGACCACGGGAGTAACAATAAAGGAAGCGCCGGCTTTTACCGCCCTTTTCAAGTCATTTTTATCGCAAACCGTACCTGCGCCAATATTTAGCGAAGGATAATTTTCAGACAAATGTCGAATGATTTCCTCCGCACCGATGGAATTCATGGTAACCTCCAGATTGGTAAAGCCCGCCTTCATATAATATGGTAAAATAGCTTCGATATCGGCTAAAGGGACATTCCTCAAGATTCCAATAACGGGCATTTCATCCCATTTATCTGCCTTAAACTTAATTTTCATTCTTCCTGATATTCGTTGATAAACCATTGACCTTTAAGCAATGCCAGATCGACCATCTCATCGGTCAGTACCTCTGAGCTAATGGAAATACCCAATGTTTTTGCTGCTTCAAGATATAAAGAAAACAGCATTCCTGAGGAACAAATATAGATTTGATCTAATTTTTTATCGGTCAAATAGTTGCATTCTGCACCGATAAGCAAGCCACTGAGAAAATAATAATTTTCATTTTTGGAAAATTTCTCAAATAAGGCATTGGTTCGCACCATAAAAAGGGCATTCAGGACCGACGATTTTTCCACTGACATAAGCACCCCTTTTTGAAAAGCGGCTAAAGCGGACGATTCAAAATCACCTTTTTCTATGGAACCGTTCAGGATGGAATGTGCGGACAAAACATCAAATATTTCACCCGTCATGAAGGTATGAAAAGAGGAAATCGCGTCATTCTCCAAAAAAATATGTTTACTGTGTGTACCTGGTAAAATGAATAAACTGTTACCGGCAGGATGCAACAACTGGAATAAACCAACGAGCTGGGTTTCCTCACCGCGCATCACATCATCCTTAGATTTCACACCGGAGATCAGCGAAATTTCATGAGAAAAACCCTTTGGTTGCCATTTTTCCACACTCAACGCGTGACCATTCGCGAAGAAAGGCAACGAGGTGTAAGATAATTCCCTCATGCCAATGGACGAGGACGCCATGCCGGAAATAATCACTTTGATCCGAGCAGACCATTGGATACCCATGGTTTGAAGTTCCGTTTGCAACACTTCAAGGAAAAACGCTTCCCTTTCTATACCCGATGCTTGCCAAAGATGATACACTTTCTTAACTCCCTGATCGGAGAAATGTTCCGCCAGGACTTCAAAGCGGGGTAACTGAACCCAACGAATCCGAAGATTTGTGGTTCCCCAGTCAATACTTAAAAAAGAGGATTCGTGCATGGGAAGAAGGGTACTTTTGAAGGTAAAGTTACGATTTACCTCCATTTAAAAGTTCCTTTATTCCGCCAATGGAACCTAAGACATTTGATGCCTCAAAGGGCATGTAAATGACCTTATTGTCTTTGCCACTCACCATTTCCTTTAGGGTATCGATATAACGGATGGCAAGCAGATAATTCACCGGATCAGTGTTCATGGAGGACACTGCCTGGGTAATACTTTGAAAAGCGTCAGCTTCCCCTTGTGCCTTCCAGATAATTGATTTTGCCTCCCCTTCTGCTCTTAAAATGAGGGCCTGTTTATCGCCTTCCGCTTTATTAATCTCCGCCGTTTTCATACCCTCAGAAATCAGGATTTGAGAAGCCTTTGAACCTTCCGCTTCCAGGATAGAAGCTCTTTTGGAACGCTCCGCCTGCATCTGTTTTTCCATGGCCTCTCTGATATGAATAGGAGGATTTATATCCTGCAATTCCACACGGTTTACCTTTACGCCCCATTTGTGGGAAGCTTCATCGAGGACTGCCCTTAATTTACTATTAATAGTGTCGCGGGAAGTGAGCGTAGTATCGAGTTCCATTTCGCCAATGACATTTCGAAGGGTAGTCTGGGTTAGTTTTTCTATGGCATCGGGCAGATTTGATATCTCATAAATGGCTTTCACCGGATCGATCACCTGAAAATAAAGGATGGCATTTATTTCCGTCACCACATTGTCCTTAGTGATCACATTTTGCTTTGGAAAATCATATACATTCTCTCTGAGGTCAATTCTGGTAGTACCTAATTTCAGAATAATAGGTCGGCCTTCCAGGCTCTCTTTGACATATCGCCACATGATTTCCCTCGGTTTGTCTATAATTGGCCAGATGATATTGATCCCCGCATCGAGGGTACGGTTATACTTTCCAAGTCGTTCAATGACCATGGTTTCTGACTGCTGAACGATTTTAAATCCCATCAAAGCGAAGAGGATGACAAATACAGCGACGAGTACTAAAATAATTGTAAGGCCCATTTTAATTTATTTAAATAATTTCAAATTGATTTAACTACTAATATGGTGCTATTCACCTTTAACACCTCCACTGGGGTGCCCACTTCAATAATTTGATTATCAGCAGATTC
>BJGN01000145.1 GCA_014190515.1 Bacteroidota bacterium | reverse complement strand
TTTTTATTAAATCTTACATTTTATTTTTATGGGAAAATCAAATTTAAAACCAATCGGTGACAGAATTGTCATCAAACCCGCTCCGGCTGAAGAAAGAACGTCGGGGGGAATAATTATTCCTGATACGGCTAAAGAAAAACCGCAAAAAGGTGAAGTTATTGCGGTTGGACCCGGAAAAGATGGAAATTTAATGCACGTGAAGGTAGGCGATACGGTCATGTATGGCAAGTATGCCGGCCAGCAAATTGAATTAAATGGCGAAGATTATCTCATTATGAGAGAAGATGAAGTTTTGGTTATTTTATAATTATTTAACTATTTTGAAAAATGGCAAGTAAAGAGATTTTTTTTCACAGTGCCGCGCAAGAAAAATTAAAGCGAGGAATTGACAAATTGGCAGATGCTGTCAAAGTTACCCTGGGACCTAAAGGTAGAAATGTAGTCCTTGAAAAGAAATTTGGATCGCCTCATATTACAAAAGATGGTGTTTCTGTAGCTAAGGAAATAGAATTAGAGGATACATTGGAAAATATGGGGGTACAATTGTTGAAGGTTGCAGCCTCTAAAACGGCCGATGCCGCAGGCGATGGTACCACTACCGCGACGGTTCTCGCCCAGGCAATGATTAATTCAGGACTTAAAAACCTCACTGCCGGTGCCAATGCTATGGACCTCAAAAGAGGAATTGATAAGGCATCAAAGGAGGTTGTAGGATTTTTAAGAAATCAAGCGGAACATGTTAAAGATGATTATAATAAAATAAAGCAAGTAGCTACTATTTCCGCAAATAATGATGAAAGTATAGGAGAGTTGATTGCCGATGCTATGCGTCGGGTTTCAAAAGATGGTGTCATTACGATTGAGGAATCAAAGGGAACGGAAACCTATATTGAGGAAGTTAGCGGTATGCAATTCGACAGAGGGTATCTCTCCCCTTATTTTGTAACCAATTCTGAAAAAATGATTACGGAGTATGAAAATCCGTATATCTTGGTGACAGATAAGAAAATATCCAATATCAAAGAATTACTTCCCATTCTTGAAGCTGCTTCAAAAGCTGGTCGTCCGTTGATGATTATCGCTGAAGATGTAGATGGGTCAGCATTAAGCACATTGGTAGTCAATAGATTAAGGTCTGTGTTAAAAGTGGTTGCCGTAAAAGCACCTGGTTTTGGAGACCGAAGAAAGGCTATGCTAGAAGATATCGCTATTTTAACTGGCGCTACGGTAATCTCTGATGAGAAGGGATTTACACTTGAAAATACCACATTGGAACTGCTTGGAACTGCCGAGAAAATAAATATCGATAAGGATAATACGACTATTGTTCAGGGAAAAGGAGATAAAGAGCAGATTAAAGCCCGAATCCAGCAAATCAGGCAACAAATTGAAGCTACTACTTCTGATTATGACAGGGAAAAATTGCAAGAACGTTTGGCTAAACTGGCAGGCGGTGTTGCGGTACTTCATGTTGGAGCACCAACTGAAGTAGAAATGAAAGAAAAGAAAGATAGAGTGGATGATGCCTTACATGCTACCCGGGCAGCTGTCGATGAAGGTATAGTTGTCGGAGGAGGTGTAAGTTTTGTAAGAGCCATAAAGGCATTAAATAACCTGAAGGGTATCAATGAAGATGAAACCATCGGAATAGATATTGTCCGTAAAGCGTTGGAAAGTCCATTGCGCAATATTGCTGCCAATGCGGGCGCTGAACCTTCTGTCGTGCTTGAGAAAGTGGCAAATAACAAAAACGATTATGGATATAATGCCCGCACAGATGTTTACGAAGATCTCAAGGTTGCAGGCGTTATCGATCCAGTTAAAGTTGGAAGGATTGCCCTGGAAAATGCTGCTTCTATCGCAGGTATGGTCTTGACAACAGCTTGCGCCATTACGGAAAAACCCGAAAAGAAAACACCAGCTCCCCCAATGGGTGGTGGTTATGATGATATGATGTAATACTTGTTGAATTTCAAAGTTTTAACATTCAATTTTGTTCTGAACTTTGATCCGATATTTCGGGGAAGTGATTGCCTTTTCACTTCCCCGATTTTTTATCTTTCAGTTTTTATCTTTTAGGATATAGGTTTCATTAGAATCATTACCTTCGTTAATTATTTCCCATATTATTTTTTTTACATGGCTTTGATGGGTAAAACGGTACTTAAAGACAAAGAAGAATTCAAAAAATGGGCCATCAGGTCTGTTATCTGGGGAGTCTCGGGTCTCATTATTTTCCTCTCCTTGATTTATCTGGGTATTTTTGGTCCTATTCCTAATTATGCGGAATTAAAGGGTATTAAACAGGCTAATTCATCAGAGCTCATGAGCATTGATGGAAAAGTTTTGGGTAGGTATTATGTAGAAAATAGGGTGGATGTTCAATTTTCAGAAATTCCCCCTTATTTAATTAATGCCTTACTGGCCACAGAGGATACCCGCTTTTTTGAACATAAAGGCATTGATATCAGAGCGCTTTTCAGGGTGTTTTTCAAGTCTATCCTTTTAATGAATGAATCGTCTGGAGGGGGGAGTACCTTAAGTCAGCAGTTGGCGAAAAATTTGTTCCCACGTAAATCCTATTGGCTGGCCAGCATGCCTGTCAATAAGTTCAGAGAAATGATTACCGCGCAGCGACTGGAGAAAATTTATACAAAGGAAGAACTCCTAAATTTATATCTGAATACCGTTCCTTTTGGAGGTACTATTTATGGTATAAATGTGGCATCACAGACATTTTATGGAAAAAAACCTGCCCGCCTGAATATAGCGGAGGCTGCTTTATTGGTTGGTATGCTCAAAGGGCCAAGTTTGTATAACCCAGTTAATCATCCCGAAAGAGCTTTAAAAAGGCGAAATACTGTGTTGTCACAAATGGTCAAATACAACTATTTAACAGAAACGGCATACCAGAAATTGAGTAGAACATCATTGAATCTCAAATACAATCCTCAAGGTAGAAATGCTGGCCTTGCTTCCTATTTCAGAGAATATATCAGACCTGAATTGGAACAAATAGTAGGAAATATAAAGAAAAAAGATGGTAATTATTACAGCCTTTATACCGATGGGTTGAGGATTTATACAACGGTTGATTATTACTTGCAGTTATTCTCAGAACAGGCAGTCAAAGAACAAATGCCGCAAATTCAGGCTGGTTTTTTTAGAGAATGGCGTAACGGTAAGCCCTGGGGTAATGATGCCTTTTTGTGGAGTATAGTAAAGCAGACAGACAGATACAAACAATTATTTAATGCCGGAGCTACACGGGAGGAAATTGAGGAAAATTTTAATAAACCCGTGCCTATGCAAATGTTCGCATGGAATGAGTTGCAGGCTGTTCAGAAGGTTATTTCCCCCTTAGATTCCCTAAAGATTTCATTGCAAATGTTACAGGCTGCCCTGCTTTCTATGGATCCGAAAAGTGGTGCCATCAGAGCGTGGATTGGTGGAAATCATTTTGGTTATAATCAATATGACCATGTTCATGCAAACAGGCAGGTAGGTTCTATTTTTAAACCTATTGTGTATGCGGCGGCCATCCAGGAGGGATTAAATCCTTGCACTTATTATCCGAATGAACAAATTATTTATCCTGAATATGAAGATTGGAAACCTGGAAATTCAGATAATATATATGGCGGCTTCTATACAATGGCAGGCGCGCTAAGTAAATCTATTAATACCATTGCCGTTCAGGTGCTTTTGGCAACGGGTATTGAGGAGGTTAGGGAAATGGGAAAGGCGTTGGGCATTACATCTAATATTCCGAAGGCTCCTTCCATTGCGTTGGGTTCTGCAGAAATTTCCTTGTATGAAATGACTCAGGTGTATGCCACTTTCGTTAATAAAGGGGTAAAACCTCCCCCTCATTATTTGTTGCGCATTGAAACCAAAGAGGGAGAACTTATTTATTCAGCCCCACGACAGGCAAGCAAACAGGTGATTGATCCTTTTACGGTGGCTACCTTAATACCTATGTTAAAGAAGACAGTTAATGAAGGTACTGGTGGAAGGTTGCGTAGTGTTTTTGGATTGAAAATGGCGCTGGTTGGTAAAACGGGAACTACTCAAAATAATTCAGACGGCTGGTTTATGGGTGCTTCTCCCAATTTGGTAACCGGCGTTTGGGTGGGTGCTTCTCTTCCCGCTATTCATTTCAAAAGTACAGCTCTGGGTCAGGGAGCTGCAACGGCATTGCCTGTTTTTGGCTCATATTATCATAGGGTGGCTCAAAGCCCGGGATTAAGGAAATATATTCAGGGAGATTTTTATTTGGAAATTGATTCCTCAGAAACAACCGTCGATTGTCCACCTTTTCTGGAAACGGGGGGATTTTCTACAGATTCAGATCCTGACATAGTGAATAATCCAGCTATTTTCAGAGCAGTGTATCAAGCTATTTTAAAGGAAAATGGAGAGATTAATTTTGCTAATGAAACGGAAATTCCTATTGAGTTGTCCCGAAAATTTTTATTCGAATCAGATTCCGCTTACCTAAGAAGGATGTTTGATAAAAACTTAAAACTCCTTAAAATAGAGAGGGAGGAGGAATTTTAACGCTATGTTTGCTCAAGGCTAATTATTTATTAATAATGGCATCAAATCCATTTTTTCAAAAGATTTCATTTATTTTTGAAAAAAAGCATCATATGAAATTTCTAGTTATCCCCATATTGGCCTTGTTTTCCGTTTTAGCCACTGGTCAATCTAATCACCAACATGGTAGAGTCGCTAAATTCCCTCCCATTCCGGGATATTTATCCCTTTCTTGCGATTTCCATATTCATACCGTATTTTCCGACGGAAGTGTCTGGCCAGATATCCGTGTACAAGAAGCACTAAAAGATAGTCTTGATGCCATTTCTATGACCGAACATTTGGAATACCAGCCACATAAAGACGATGTTCCAAATCCAGATAGAAATAGATCCTTTGATATTGCTTCAAAAATAGCAAAGCCTTATGAATTGTTAGTGGTGAAAGGGGCGGAAATTACCAGGGGAATGCCTCCGGGACATAATAATGCCATTTTTATTAAAGATGCAAATAAACTTTTGCTAGACGATACTTTGACTGTGTTTAAGGAAGCAAAAAATCAAGGTGCATTTACCTTTTGGAATCATCCGAACTGGACTGCACAAAGAAAAGATGGGGTAGCTCGAATAACTGATTTTCACAAACAACTTATTAAGGATAACCTGCTTCATGGCATTGAAGTGGTAAATGATGTCACATATTCTGATGAGGCATTTCAAATGGCACTCGATTATAACCTCACCATTATGGGTACTTCTGATATACATGGTTTAGTAGATTGGCAATTTAAAATTTCTGAGGGTGGACACAGACCTTTCACCATAGTTTTCGCTAAAGAAAAAACGGAAGAAAGCATTCGGGAAGCTTTATTTGCTAAACGAACGCTTGCGTATTTCAATCACACCCTTATTGGCCGCAAAGAGTGGATGACATCTATGTTAAATGCTGCTATAACTGTTCAGAAGGCGGAATATATTGGTACTTCTTCTATTCTTGAAATTTCCATAAAAAATGATTCTGACACACCTTTTTTATTGTTAAATGAGGGCAAATTGAATTTTCATCAACATTCGGGACTAATTACCCTTGAACCACGGGCCATTACTAAAATTCAATTAAAAACACTTGAAATTCTTTCTTCTGTTGAATTACCGTTTAAAGTGATTAATGCGGTGATCGCGCCAGGCAAGTATGCGAATTTTATGTTAAAAGCTAAAATAGAAGAATAATTTCAATCCTTTATGCTTATCTTTAATAAAAAGGATAAGGTTATGCTTTGGAAAAAAATAGTATTGTTTGCTTTAGTTTTAATTTTGCTCGTTGTAGGGAGAACGCTTTATTATGCGGGCGCATTTAAAAAATCGGTGATCATTGGTCGTCAAGAAACGAGTCTGATAAATGGGATGATTGGCGCTGAGGACATTACGATTGATCAGACCAGCGGTTTTGCATTTGTCTCTTCTGACGACAGGAGAAGTACAGTAGCGGGAAAGCCGAAAAAAGGAGCTATTTATTTACTGAATCTTTCTCAGGATTCTCCGGAACCTATAGAATTAACGGCTGATTTTGAATTAGATGATTTCCATCCGCACGGTATTTCTCTGTTTCAAGATAATACGGACAGTACGCAATGGCTTTTCGTGATTAATCATCGGGCAAAGAAAAATACGGTGGAAGTTTTTCAATTCATAGATACTTCTCTCGTCCATGTAAAATCTATCTCGGACACTCATTTTGTGAGTCCAAATGATTTGGTGGCGGTAAGCAAAAATACTTTTTATTTTACCAATGATCATGATAGCCATGGGGGTGTTTCCAGTTGGAAGGACTTTCTTGTTATTGGAACAGGACAATTAGGTTTTTATGATGGACAAAAGACAACTATTCTGGAAAATGGTATTCGCTATGCCAACGGAATAACTGTAAGTCCAGACGGGAGTAAGATATACGTAGCCGCTTGTACCGATGGGTCCATTTTATCCTATAATAGAGAACCCTTTTCTGCAATAGGTAAAATAAAATGTAATACTGGAGTTGATAATCTGGAATGGGATACTGAGGGTAATTTATGGGTAGGTGCCCATGCGAAAATGCTTGTTTTTCTGGGGCATTCCAAAGATGCAAATAAGAGGTCTCCTTCAGAGGTATTGAAAATTAGTTTTCCAAATGGTCAAAAAGAGGTAGTAACCCAGGTGTACCTGAATGATGGCAATCCGTTGTCGGGATCTTCCGTAGCTGCCCCGTATAATGGAAAAATCTATGTTGGAGGTGTTTTTGACGATGGAGTATTGGTGCTTACTAATCAGGATTTTTAGGATTTCACGGATTCGTAGAGACGCGATGCCTCGCGTCTTTTCCCTAACAGGTTTCAATGTAATATTCATCTGCTTTCACCTGGTTTTGAATCACGGATTTTCGG
>BJGN01000144.1:3531-6968 GCA_014190515.1 Bacteroidota bacterium | reverse complement strand
AGGTGGAAGATGTTCTTGCCCATTATGCGCATAATCCTTTTCTGCTCACTAGAGCCACCTTTCCCGATTTGGTGAGACTGGGACTAACACCTAAGGAAGCCTACAGGTTAATAGCAGCCCTTGAACTTTTCAAAAGAGCTTATGCCAATCCAAAGGTCAATGTCATAAAAACCAGCAATGATGCCTTTTTGCATTTCAAGGACCTGGGGTTTTCATCAACGGAGATCTTTGCCGTTTTATTCCTAGACAGAGCAAATAGGGTCATCACCTTCAAGCATATGTTTCAGGGGGGAATCTCCGAAACCTCTGTCGATATTCGTATCATCCTGAAAATGGCCATCGGGGTTGGAGCAACTGGAATTATCTGCGGCCATAATCATCCTTCGGGTAATAGGTTGGCTTCAAATGCAGATATTCTCCTTTGCAAAGATATCAGGGAAGCATGTGGTTTGTTGCAAATCCTGTTATTGGATAATTTAATCATCACCCATAACTCTTACCTCTCGTTTCAGGACGAAGGAATGATGTAAACTATCAAATTAAGGGTTTACTTCCTTTTGACAATTTCATACGTTTGAAAAAGATCCAAAAAGTATTAAAAATGACCAAAAAACTATCAAAATTAGAGGATATCCTATACCAAACTAAAAATGACAAATTTACCAGGGTTCTCTATACGCGTGTGAGTAGCTTGGAGCAAAAGACCGACAGGCAGACCGTAAATTCATCATCGTATGATTTGGTGGTTGAAGACAAGTGCTCCGGTAGCATTCCATTTTTCGAACGCGAGGGTGGAAAGAAAATCAAAACATTCATTGACATGGGTTGCAAACTGGAACTGGATGTTCATGCCATCGATCGCATTGGCCGTGATTTACGGGACGTGTTAAATGTAATCCATTATTTTAATACTAAGGGGATTTCCATTTGTTTTGTTTCTCAGGGATTAAGGACCCTGGACGAGAAGGGTGAAGAAAATCCCATTGCCAAGATGGTTTACGCCATTCTCGGGGTCGTAGCGGAGATGGAGAAACGAAATATAAATGAACGTACGCGAGAGGGCATTGCCATCGCTAAGGCATTGGGCAAATATACAGGACGAAAGAATGGAAGCAAGGAGGATATTCATCAATTCCTCTCCAAGCCAAAGAATAAAAAAGCCCTTGATTATGTGAAAAAGGGATATAGAAATTCAGAGATATCCAAAATTACGGGGATGTCCATCAACACCATCGTTAAAATAAGAAAATATGGATGCGCCCATGCTTGAGCAGAATACTTCCAATCCTTCGTTTATCATTTTACTGGAAAGAATCCAGCGGGTTATTCCACAGATTATGTTTCTATGGATATTACTAACCTACATTGTAACCGCAGTAATTAGCATATACAGCATACCATTGCCATTATGGTTAAAAATACCCATTTCTATCATCATCCAGGGCAGTCGCTTCCTCGCAGTTTTCATGAATTTTCTCCATGATCCAAGAATTTATAAGTCAGAAATTCCCTCAAAAATTGCTTTATTTGCCACCCTGCTTGCCCTGGGTGAGCTCATCTTCACCCTTGTGGAAATGAGGCAACCTTTGCACAGAATGCCGCTGTGGGTCTGTTTTTTTCTACCATTATTTTGATGGGCTACCTGTTGGAAATTCATTTCATAAAAATGGGTGAGATGGTGTTGAGCCAGCCAACGATGGAAGAAGTTGTCTGAACTGTGGGAGTGATATATCCCACCGGTTGATTATTGTCAAATATTGTACAAACCGTTGCAGGTTAGAGTGGTTTTATAAAAATAAAAGATTAAGTCATAGAAATTAAGTTTGAGCCACTATGAATGGTTTGATAAAATTCTCCGTGCATCCATCTTAAAATTAAATAATTATTCAAACTTTAAAGAAGCCGACGGAGGCTTTGGAACCGGCCAGTGAGAGGGCAATACCCCCCTCTCGGGGTATGCAGTGTTTCGAGGGAATCTCCAGGGCGAAGACCAGAGACAGGGGGCATAATATAATCATCAAATGTAGAAAGCCCACCTTGAGCACCATGTTAATTGAGATAAACCAATCGTTAACCGACTCCCCTATGGTGAAGGTCAAGACCGTTCCAGAAGCTGTAAAAATTTCCTTGGCGGTATTCACCTTCTATTGACCCCTCATGCTATACCCGTCAGTCTAAACTGGGCAAAGAACTGGGTGGCTCGGGTCAACATATTATCCTAGTCAAAATATAAATAATTGACTTATAGCCCAAAGATAGTCAATTCCATATAAAGTTAAATATATGTTAAAATGATTTGAAAACCTGTTAAATTCCGTATTTTAGAAATAAAAAATGTCAAAATTCTATTTCCTTTCCTTCTGTATTGGATTGGCATTTTTGCATGCCATACCAACACTATCTGCCCAAAGGCCCTCTGGTGAAAATTCTCTTGCCAAAGAGATGTTTACCTTTACTGATAAGGTATGTCAAGGATCCAGGTGCTTCAGTATTAAACTTTTTGGAGAAAATCTCCTAAAAGAGCTAAATGGCGTTTCAATGAGCCATGCATATGCCATCGTGTATGACGACAAAGTCCAGAATTGGGGTCAAACTGGACAGGCTAGAAGGACTCAAGATGGGATGGTTTACAATCTGAATGCACTCACCACAAAAATGAATGTAGCGAGTTGCGCAAAAACTATGACTGCTATTGCCCTACTTCGCTTGCTTGAAAGCAAAAATGTAAGTCTTGACGCCAGCATAAAAGACTATCTACCTCAGTGGTGGAGTTTTGGGAAAAATATTGAGCTTATAACTTTTCGAAATATCCTTACCCAGAAAAGTGGTTTTCAGTGTAACGCAGAAAATTATTTGGGTATAAAAAATATTGTAGAAACTGGTATTGAAGCCAGTCATCACGCTGCCGTTAATACATGCAACAACAACAAAGCTTGTCTGGAAGCAAGTGGTTTTTGCAACAGTGAGAAAACTACTACATGCCCCACTCCAAACTGCGATGATGGTACCTACAGAAATCTCAACTTCTGCATTATGCGCCTCCTGGTCCCTGCTTTGGCTGGAAAATTTAACTATAAGGAGAAGCTAATTAGCCCAACATTAAAGGCCTTTTTGGAGCAAAAACAAGATGCCGCGAGTCAGGCTGCTTTTATGGCAACAATGCAGGAATTGGTCTGGAATCCGCTTGGCGTATCTGCAGGCTGTGATAATCCCGATGATGTTATGTACTACGATTATACTAAGCCAAATCTTAATGGATTTGATACAGGAAAGGAATGCCAAAATGCAGGGGGTGGGACTATTAGTATTTCTGTAGCGGGACTAGCCAGGGTGATGCACGCAGCCCGATTTACCAATAAACTTCTCAGTGCGAAGCAAGGCTCCTTTATGTTCAATAGTCTGAATCCGCTCGGTTGCTATGCAAGTAATGAAGACAA
>BJGN01000144.1:0-2760 GCA_014190515.1 Bacteroidota bacterium | reverse complement strand
GGGGAATGATTGAGACTATGGGAGGCTTAACAAAGGGAAAATTCCTAAAACGAACGGCAATCATAGCCCTATAAATAATTAATCTTTAAGGCATCGGACAGCAGCACCAACTGACTTAAAGAAGCTGCTGCTCGAGTATACATTGCCATTGTTGCTGTCCAGGTATCGGGTCCAGGGGTTGAGGTTGATGTCGTTCTCGGTAGCACTCCAGAAGAAAGCGTAGGATCTAATAAAGTAGAAACTACCATCGAAATCGCGAAAACCACCAGGGAGAGCGGAAAAACCACTTGAATTGTCAGCTGCAGTGTTTATAGCATTCCAAAGTGAAGATGTAGATTCCATCTTACCTCCTGCCACACTTTCACCACCCAGATAAGTACTCAAATTTGTCCATTCTGCGTCTGTAGGAACATGCCAGCTTAAAGGACATAAATTTTTATACGTAGTACTTCCCGTTGTGGTAATTCCTTTTGCTGCATACCAATTGTATAGAAATCCGTAGTTAGTTGCATTCGCTCCTGTACTTGATTCATTACCATAAATGGTATATGACCCAGTGGTTAAATTTTGCCACGTTGATGAAGTTCCTGTCGAACCTCCTGTAGCATTTAATGGAATAATAATAACGCCATCACTATATTTTGTAACCTTCAGATTTTCCTTTGTCCAACATTGCGTGCCTATTAAAACGGTATTGTAAGAGTTATTGTCAACATCAGTAATTGTAGCGAGACCAGGACAAGGTATATTAGCAACTGTAGGAATTTTAGAGATAACCCCTTGATATGCAGGAAGCATAATTTGGCTCATGACGATTTTAGAAATCAGCATCAATTTAAGAATCAGGAAATATTTCATATCAATATCTAAATTTAGAAAATAATTCACATCATTTTTTCAACCATTTTCAAACGAAGGTTAAACTTGTCATTTTAAAAAATCCAAAATATTCTAAGTAAGTAACTTTTTTTAGGAGGTGTACTCAGAAAATCTGGGCGCCGCCCACCCGCACTTCCTCAAACATAAATAGTCAAATAAACAAATAGTCAATCCTTGAGACAACGAACAGTGGCACCACCTGCCTTACTAGCGTCATTGTAGTTCCTGTAAACATCAGCAAAGTTGTGGTTTATATAGCGATACCAAGCGTTGGCGTTGTCGAACTCGGTAGCACTCCAAAAGAAAGCATAGCCCAAAATATTGTAGAAATTACCATCATTACCACGACAACCACCTGGGAGAGCAGAAAATCCACTTTCATTCGTTGCCCCTTTATTAGGAGAAATCCAATAAGTAGTGCCAACGGATTTCATCTTACCACCTGCAACACTTAAACCTCCTAGGGAATTAGTTAAAACGTCCCATTCTGAATCACTTGGTACATGCCATCCCGATGGGCAAAGCCCTCTGCTATCCGTCACCGCGTACCAGTTGTAAAGATTTCCGTAAGGATTTTCATTATTCGTACTATCATTATTATACCAACTTCGTCCTCCACTGGTTAGGGTACCCCAAGCTGTGTTATCCGTTACATTTGGAATAAGGTCTCCATTTCTATATCGGGAAACCCTTAAATTTTCTTTCATCCATATCTGATTTCCAATTTTGATAATTGGATAATTGTTTCCATCAATATCCAACAAACCACTTGCCAATCTCAAATATGGATTAAGCATCGTAGAGGTATCAGAACCATTGACATTAGTTTTAAATCTATTAACCAAATTTAAAGATGGTACATATATTGTATTATAGTGAGTTTCTGAATAAACTGAACTACCACTTATCGAACCAGATAGTATGGATATTTTTAGACTTACTGATTTATTGGCAACAACCTCGCCATTTGTATTCCGCAAAATTGACTGGAAATTGATTTTCTGTGGTGCCTGCGAAAAACCAAATAAAGGAATAAGAATGAACAGAATGATTCTTAGATACATGATATTCGATTTTTAAAATTCTATCGAGGTAGCTTTCAAAGATATACATTTTATTTAGTAACTAGAAAAAATCATACCTTCATTTCTTATATTTAGGAAGGGAAAAACCATTCCCCTAAAATCAAGCCAATCAATAAGATAACATAAAAACCCTTGCCGATGAAAGTCCTTTCAAAATCAAGATTTAAGATCGGCGCAGAATGCCCAAATAAACTCCATATTACACACCATAGCAATCTATATCCCAGCACCAAGGAGGATGATACCTTTTTGCAAGCCTTGGCACAAGGTGGATTTCAGGTGGAAGAACTGGCAAGGATGAATTATCCAGGTGTACATCTGGTGGATAATCCTTTTCCTTAAATCCATCTCTTTTAAAAATATTCATACAGGAATAGTGGATATTATTTGGTTACAAAAACAAGTGTCTCAACTATGAATATTTTGTAGCAAAGAAATGTATGTTAAGATGGAAACAAAACCCCCAAAAAACCCTACTTTTTCAGCAGAATTTATGGGGGTTTTGTTAATCCCAGTATCTTAAAAATATTTTTGAAATATTGTCATTAGTTTGAATAAGCGACCATTTTTTTGTGTCTAAAATGCTGAAAAAAAGACACATATCATCAAATAATAACTATAAATAGTTGATTTATGATTATTAATATAATTAAGGAATTAATAGCAGTTTAATTCCTTTATAGAACAGGTTGAAATTCATAGGATGTAGGTTATAGATTTACTTGAATTTGATCAATATTTAAATAAATCTCCTTTTTACATTCATTTATTTAATAAAATCTAACATTATTAATAC
>BJGN01000143.1 GCA_014190515.1 Bacteroidota bacterium | reverse complement strand
AAATCAAAACCTATCGTTGAGAAGAAGCGAAGCATCGCGTCTCTTCGAATCCGTGAAATCCTATAATCCCAAAAATCCGTGATTCAAAACATATAGAAAAGGCAAATTAGCCTATATACAAAATAAAAAAAGAGGCCACCATTTTTGATAGCCTCTGCGTATAATGGTATGTCCCAAAATTAGTTTATTTCTATTAACCTGTGGGTATTTATCTTAGCAGAATCCTTTTTAGGAATATCCAACTGTAGAATACCTTGCTCATATTGAGCAGTAATAGCCTCCAGTTCAATGGTTTCAGGCAAAGTGAAAGAGCGCTTGAAGGACGTGAAACCAAATTCCTTTAAAGTATAGCTTGGCTGAACTTCATCCTGGCCCTTTTCCGCAGTCTTATCCACCGAAATGGTCATCAACTTTTCCTTCAATTCAATCTTAAAGTCTTCCTTTTTTAATCCAGGGACAGCCAATTGAACAAGGAATTTTTCTTTCTCTTCAATGATATTAGCTGCCGGTAAAAAGCCTTTCGATGCTGTGGCGCGAAATACTGGCTGGAAAATTTCTTCTGCTAAAAATGGATTAGCTAAAGAGAAAAATGGATCTAAACGCTTACTTAAAACTGTCATGGTATTATTATTTTTGTTTTTAAAAGATAATAACCCCTTTGCACTTTTTATTCCAAAGCAAAAAACAAGCCAAAATGACATGAAAAATTTTAAAAAATGTCATTTTGGCTTATTTTTGTTTTATTGTGCTGACTTTTTGACTAAAATACTTGAAAAAGGAACCGTTTACGCTATCCATTATCCTTTCATCCAAATGAAAAAAGACTATTTCTTTGTTATCATTTACTGATTTCCATTTTTTCAGCAGATGAATTATGCTTAAAATCTCATTTTTTCCTACTTTTTCTATCCTAATTTTATCCATTTCATACAAATAAAAACCCTGTAGGAAAGTATTTTCAGATATCTCAAATGTGTTCTCCCCTGTTTTTTTGAACCGAGTGGAATCTGCCAGATCCGATGAATCCAAACCATTTATTAACCCCGTGAAGATTGAATCCCTGAAAACGACGCCCCATTGATAAAATGGAAGTCCCAAAGTGAGCGGCAAGGGATACCGTTTAGGATTTTTCAGATAAACCGAGGCATCTATTTCATTTAGAATACTGTTACTTGTCTCCCAATCTGCCAATGCCCCCATGTTATAAGCCATCAATAGTCCACTCTTAACAGGAGGAACACCCGTTAATTCAAAATTCTTATACTGGTCTAACCGAATGGTTGCCATTAATTCGATATGATTATTGCGTGCTTTTTCATTTAGAACACGACAAAAATTAAAAAAAGGAATTCTTGTTTTGGGACTCCAGTCACAATCTATCAACCATTCCTTAACCTTATGTGAATGAGACATTTGCAGTAATTTTCTAGCCAATTTATCCGCTAAATCACCTAATTCTTTCTCCTCTTTTATTTTTAAAAAAGTTTCATTAGTAATAAATATGACGGGCGTCAGGGAATAGGGAAATTTTTCAGGTAAACCCGTTAATGGCGCCACAGGAATTGGACCCAAGTTAGCATCGACATCGACATCAAAAAATCGAATATATAGTTTATTTACAGGGATTGAATCTAGCCAACGACTCGATACATCCTTATCCTTAAAGGTTGATTTCCAATAAAAAAATGATACTTGGGGCAGGTCTCCCTCCTTACCGACAGTTGGTTTACAGCCTATGAGGGCGATAGAAATCAACCCAATACATAAGAAATGGTATATTCTCATTATCTGGTAAAAGGCATTTATTTTATTCCTCACAATATACCTAAATAATTTTTTATTCGGGTTTCGTTTTGTAAATTGTAGTTTAATACTTTCGAGTATTTTGTCGTAGTAATTATCTATTTTATTTGATTTTAAACAAAAAAACATGCGTAACTGGCTACTTTTTGGCTTAGTCCTCCTTTTTATTTTACCTATAAATGCACAGGATGCGGGTTATCAAAAACCGCCTAAGCAGATCCAGGATCTGGTAGAGGCCCCTTTAACTCCGGCAGTTCGATTAAGTCCTGACGGAAAATATTTACTTCTTTTAGCGCAACAAGGATATCCGTCCATTGCTGAACTGGCACAGCCTGAATTACGTTTGGCCGGACTTCGTATTAATCCCGCGATACATGGTGGTAGCAGAGTTTCAGGTTCTACAGGTATAGAATTATTGCGCATAAGCAATCAGGAGAAAATTCAAATTTCCGGATTGCCTGCTGAGCTCAATGCGGGTGACTTAAGCTGGTCTCCCGACGGAAAATATGTGGCATTAACGAATACCGTTGCTACTGGCATTGAGCTTTGGATAGTAAATTTAGCTGAATTTAAAGCGACCAAACTTACCGAACCGATTTTGAACGACGTTGCTGGGGGAACTCCTTTTCAATGGATTGGAAACACTGGTCAGTTAATTTGTAAGATGAGGGTGGCATCGACCCCATTAGCTCCAACAAATAACCCTATACCTACCGGACCCACTATTCAGGCCAATGAGGGTAAAATAGCACCCTCCCGAACGTATCAAGACCTTTTAAAAAACCCGGGAGACGAAGTTACTTTTTCCTATTTTATGACCGTTCAACTGCATAAAATAGACGTTATGACAGGAGAAAAATCACTTTTTGGCACGCCCGATTTAATTTCTGAATTTACTGTTTCACCTGACGGAAATTATGTTTTAATAACTACTTTAAGGAAACCTTTCAGTTACCTGATTCCTTATTATGGTTTCGGACAAACAGTTGCCTTATATGATAACGGTGGAAAATTTATAAAAACCGTGGCAGAACTATCTCTCGCTGAAGACGTTCCCGTAGGCTTTGATGCCGTTCCAATGGGCCCGAGAGATATCTCCTGGAGACCTGATAAACCAGCCTCACTTTATTGGGTGGAAGCTCAGGATGAGGGAAATCCAAAGAAACCTGCGGCTATCAGAGACCGATTACACCTATGGGACGCCCCATTTTCAGGTAACCCGGTACAAGGTCCAGGCTTTACATACCGATTCCGAGGAGTATTGTGGGGAAATGATGCCTTAGTTGTATTCACAGAAAGATGGTGGAAGGATCGTAGGGAAATAACGACCCGTTGGTCTCCAAATAGTGCTTCACAAAAATTAGATACCCTGTTTGACAGACAATATGAGGACCGCTCCACCGATCCTGGTAATTTTCAACTCACCAAAAATGCCTACGGTAGAAATGTACTTCTCACAGGGGCTAATCAAACGTTATATTTGTCAGGTTTAGGAAATACCACTGAGGGATATAAACCATTTTTAGATAGTTATTCCCTACAAACAAAAAAGAAAAGTAGATTATGGGAATCTTCTGCCCCTTGGTTTGAGAATATAATAGACTTGTTAGACCCTGTAAATGGTGTGGTGCTTTTATCTCGAGAAAATGCAGAAACGCCGGCTAATTATTATTTAAAAAGTTGGAAAACAGGTAAATTGACCCAATTAACCCAGTTTCCCAATCCATTTATTGCCCTTCAAGGTATTCAAAAAGAACTTGTCCGTTACAAACGCACAGATGGTCTGGAATTAACAGGAACTTTATATTTGCCAAAAGGATATCAAAGAGAAAAAGATGGTCCATTGCCTACTTTCATGTGGGCTTATCCGCGCGAATTTAAAAGTGCTGATGCGGCCAGTCAGGTGACCGGTTCGCCTTATCAATTTTCAAGGCCCAATTGGGGCTCTCCTATCTATTGGGTAACACAAGGTTATGCCGTTTTGGATAATTTCAGTATGCCCATACTCGCTGAAAATGACAAAGAACCCAATGACGCATTTGTCAACCAGTTAACTATGAATGCGGAGGCTGCAATAAATAAATTAGTCGAAATAGGTGTCACAGATAGAAAAAGAATTGCCGTTGGCGGTCACTCCTACGGTGCCTTTATGACAGCAAATCTTTTGGCACATACCGATTTATTTGCTGCTGGAATAGCAAGAAGTGGGGCCTATAACAGAACGCTAACCCCTTTCGGATTTCAAGCGGAAGAAAGAACTTATTGGGAAGCTCCTGAAGTCTATTTCAAAATGTCCCCCTTTAATTATGCAGATAAAATCAAAGAGCCTATTCTATTGATTCACGGTGAAGCGGACAATAATTCAGGAACTTTCCCCATTCAAAGTGAAAGATTTTATGCGGCATTGAAAGGACATGGTGCAACGGCCAAACTTGTTTTCCTACCCCACGAAAGTCATGGTTATCAAGCCAAAGAATCTATTTTGCACATGCTTTATGAAACAAGTTCCTGGCTCGATAAACAAGTTAAAAACAGACCAGAAAAAATTATTAGGCCCTAAAAAGGAAAAAGTGTCTTGATTATTAGGTTGGCGCTGACAAATAGTCAGCGCCAACTGACTATTTTTCCGAAAATAGTCGTTGGGCTGCTTTTTGATGTAGCTAGTCAAAATAATTTAGTAATCCATCAAAATTTGAATCATGACTTATGATAATTTCACGGCAAAAGCACAAGAGGCGATTCAAAAAGGACAACAAATTGCATCAGGACTAAGCCATCAACAAGTTGAAACCATACACCTGTTAAAAGGTATCATGGAAACGGACGAAAGCCTCAGTCAATTTCTTTTGGAAAAATCAGGTGTCAATGTGCCTCAACTTAAACGGAAAATAGAAGAAACCCTTAAGGATTTTCCCAAAATTACAGGGACGGACCAACAGTATTTAACCAACGATGCCAATAAAGCTTTAACCAAAGCCAAAGGGATGTTAACCGCTTTTGGTGATTCTTTTATCTCTTTGGAGTTGATGTTGCTGGCTATTGTACAAGGCGAGGACAAAGGGGCAAGAATTTTGAAAGATCTGGGTATGACTGAGGCAAATCTGAGAGGTGCCATTCAGGAATTACGAAAAGGAAGAAAAGTGTCCGATCAACATACCGAGGATTCTTATAATGCTTTAGGGAAATATGCTCAAAACTTAAATGAAAGGGCAGAAAATGGAAAGTTAGACCCCATTATCGGTAGAGACGAAGAAATAAGGAGGGTTTTACACATTCTCTCGAGACGAAAGAAAAATAATCCTATCCTTATTGGTGAGGCAGGGGTTGGAAAAACTGCCATCGTCGAAGGTATCGCCTGGCGAATTGTCAAAGGGGACGTTCCAGAAAATTTGAAAACAAAGAAAATTTTCTCCCTCGATATTTCTTCCCTTATCGCCGGAGCTAAATACAAGGGTGAATTTGAGGAAAGACTAAAAGGAGTCATTGATGATGTGACCGAGGCAAATGGTGAAATCATTCTCTTTATTGACGAAATTCATACCCTAATTGGTGCCGGTGGCGGTCAAGGTGCTATGGATGCTGCCAATATTCTAAAGCCCGCCCTCGCAAGAGGTGAATTAAGAACTATTGGCGCTACCACTTTAGATGAATATCAAAAATATTTTGAAAAGGACAAAGCCTTAGTAAGACGTTTTCAAACCGTCGTAATTGACGAGCCTTCCGTCGAAGACAGTATTAGTATTCTAAGGGGTTTACAGGAAAGGTACGAGGTTTATCATAAAATCCAGATTATGGATGAAGCCATCGTTGCGGCCGTAGAACTTTCTCACCGATATATTAGTGACAGACAATTACCAGATAAAGCCATCGATTTGATTGATGAAGCGGCAGCAAAACTTCGACTTGAGCTGGATTCTCTTCCTGAAGAAATAGATGAATGCGACAGAAAAGTTCGCCAACTGGAAATTGAGAGGGAAGTTATTAAAAGAGAAAAAAATGATAAACTCTTAAATAATATCGAGGAACAAATTGCTCAGGCAAGAGAAAAAAGAGATTCTCTGGTCGCTGGATGGAAGAGTGAAAAAGAAATTATCGATACTATCCAGTCTATAAGAAAAAGGCTGGAGGAAATGGAAAATGAAGCGGAAAAGGCAGAAAGAAGCAGTGATTACGAAAGGGTAGCAAAAATTCGATACGGTGAAATGCAGGAACAACAGGTTATGTTGCGCGTCGCTGAAGAAAAATTAAGCAAATTACCCGAGGAAGGTAGATTTACGAATGAAAAAGTTACTTCAAGTGATATCGCCCAGGTAGTCTCAAAATGGACAGGTATCCCCGTCGATAAAATGACCCAAAGTGAAAAGGATAAACTCCTTCGGCTTGAAGATGAAATAGGTGCAAGATTAATTGGACAAGAAGAGGCTGTAGCTGCTGTCGCTGACGCTATCAGAAGAAGTCGCGCTGGCCTCCAGGATGCAGAAAGACCTATTGGCTCCTTTATTTTCCTTGGTCCAACAGGGGTGGGTAAAACCGAATTGGCAAAAACACTGGCAGAAGTGCTTTTCAATGACGAAAAGGCAATGACCAGGATTGATATGAGCGAATATCAGGAAAAACATACCGTTTCCCGACTGGTGGGCGCCCCTCCAGGCTATGTTGGCTATGATGAAGGCGGTCAATTAACCGAAGCAGTAAGAAGAAGACCCTACTCGATTATTTTGCTCGACGAAATAGAAAAGGCGCATCCTGACACCTTTAATATCCTTCTCCAGGTCTTAGATGATGGCAGATTAACAGATAATAAAGGTAGAGTAGCCAATTTTAAGAACACTATTATTATCATGACTTCAAATATTGGGTCTGAAAATATTTTAGAGAACTTTGAGGATTTGGCCGAGATGGGCGATAAACACAGGACCGAAGTGCTTGAAACTACCAAGGCAGAAGTACTGAATATGCTAAAAGAAAATATGAGGCCCGAATTCCTGAATAGAATCGATGACCAGATTATGTTCTTGCCACTCGATAAAATCGAAATTTATAAAGTACTCGATCTATTGCTAAAAGGCACTCAAAAAATGCTCGCTAAACAAGGGCTTTTATTGAAGATGAGCGAAAAAGCTAAAGGGTTTTTAACTAATCTGGGCTATGATCCTCAATACGGCGCAAGGCCTCTAAAGAGAGTACTTCAAAAAGAGGTGATTAATGAACTATCCAGGCAAATTCTGATCGGATCCT
>BJGN01000142.1 GCA_014190515.1 Bacteroidota bacterium | reverse complement strand
TTTACTGTAGCACTAATATCATTTCCTGACGATAAATAAATGGGAGAATGAAAATCTTTATCAGTCATTCCTTTCGCCAGATCAGATAATCCACTGTATTTAGGGCTTCTATCAAAGCGCCAATATCCATTCCATTCGTTAATGACATCATGATGTTCAGTATATAGCCAGCCAGCTACTTTAGGATATTTTCTAAAGGTATTAATCATTCGGTGGTAGTCCCAACTCCAATCTACATCTCCGGTACTACCGTCATACCCCCAAACATTGCCACATTCTGAATTAATATTGGGTTGTGAAAGCTGAGAAAATCCTTTTTCGAAATGATGCCCGCTACCAGGATAGGTTTCTTTATCAATGGAAGCGAGTCTGGCTTCCCATTCCCAACCTGCCATATATTCATGCCATGAATTAATATCGGTTTCTGTATGTCCAGCACCACAGCAAATGGAATTATCCTCTACCAGACGAGTTGGATCCAATGATTTTGCTAAATAATACATTGACGCTACCCAATGTTGGGTAGTTGGCAAATAAACATTTCTTGTTTTATTGGTTTCACTTTGAAGAACTTTTGTTTGTAACCCCCAGGATTCATTGAATACAATCCAGCTAAAAATAGCTGGGTGATTGAAATCTCGTTGAATCATTTTCCGTAAGGTATATTCAGACTCTTTCTGCATAGCAGCATCGGGTTCTCCCCAGGAATTTGGTAAATCAGCCATCACAAGCAGACCAAGTTTATCAGCCCAGTACAGTTTCCTGGGAACATCAATCTTTATATGTGTACGAATTCCGTTGAGACCTAAATCTTTGGTCATCTGAATTTCATTTTTCATAAATTCGTCCGATGGGAAAGTATAAAATCCTTCAGGATGATAAGACTGGTCTAAGGTTAATTGCAGGTAAACAGGTTTATTGTTTAAAGAAATATAAGGGTAATTTGTTCCTGGTAAGTTAGTTACGCTTATTTTTCTCATACCAAAATAGGTGTTTACCTTATCTCCGGCGTGAGAAAGATTCACCATATAAAGATAAGGATCCTCTACATCCCATAATCGTGGATTAGGTATATTTATGTCAACAGTGCCTTTTGCAAATCCTGCTTTTACAGAAAGTATTCCATTGATAGCTCCATTTGGCGTTTGAATGTCAACATTTACCTTTCTTTCTACTGTGGAAACCTCAGAAAGATCCACTTCCACCTTGACTTTATTTATATCAATATCTGGTATGAATTTGAATGCGTCGATATAATCTTTTCCACGGGCATCGAGGTAAATAGTTTGCCAAATTCCACGGGCATTTCCATAACCTTGTTTTCCATATAGGGTAAATAACCGTCTTTTATCATCGACTCTAATCGTAATGCTATGTTCTTTTCCTGTTTGAATATATTTTGTAAGTTCGAAACTAAAAGGGGTATATCCTCCTTGATGCGTTCCAACAAGTTGATTATCAATCCAAATACTTGATTCCCAGTCCGAGGCACCAACGGTTATAAAAATCCTTTTGTCTTTCCAATCGGGCTTTACTGTAATGTTTTTTTGATACCAACCAATATCTGCTTTGTCTGGAACACCGGACAAGGGCGAACCCCATGGGAAAGGTACTTTTATGGTCAGAGGAAAATATTTTGTATTAGAAAACCACTGGTCTTTGATGCCTGTATCGAGGGAATCAAATCCAAATTTCCAGGAACCGTTCAGATTTACCCAATCTGTCCTCTCAAAATCGGGGCGGGGGTGCTCAGGTAAGGGTATATCCTGCGCTTTTAATACGCAACAGCTTAGGTTTGTCAAATAAAACAAACAAAGAATAAAGTTTTTCATAGGGTTAATCGTTTTAGTAAATATAATAAAGTATTTTGCTAAGGCAGCATCATTTTTAGAGGTAAATTTGAATCGATGAATATTAATAAACCAGTACTACTTATTGATGAGGAAAAATGCAGAGCGAATATCCAGCGCATGGCCTCATTATGTGCCGACAAAAAAATGTCATTTAGACCGCATTTTAAAACACACCAATCATTAGCGGTTGGAAAATGGTTTAAAGAGGTAGGTGTTTCAAAAATTGCCGTGTCTTCCCTTTCTATGGCAGAATATTTTTCAAAAGAATGGAATGATATTTTAGTTGCCTTTCCCACTAATGTTTTGGAGGATGAGCTCATTAATCATCTTGCCCAACGCATTCATTTGAATCTTTTGGTTGAGTCTCTGGAAACCATTTCCCTCCTTGCCGATGTGGTAAAATTCCCTCTTACCATTTATATAGAAATTGATACGGGGTATCATAGAACAGGCGTGTATTTTGATGATTATCAGATGATTGATAGCATTTTAGAGGTGATTAAAAACGCAGATTGCCTATCATTTGGAGGATTTATTACCCATAGCGGACATTCTTATGATTGTTTAGGAAAGGAGGAGGTTCTAAGTTTACATCATATCAATAAAAATCGCTTTTTACAAGTTAAAAGCAGGTATATCGCTGATTATTCAAATCTTATAATTTCATATGGAGATACTCCCACTACTTCCATAGCAGATGATTTTGATGGAGTAGATGAATTAAGACCGGGAAATTTTGTGTGTTATGATGTTACCCAGGTTCAAATAGGTTCTTGTGATTTTAATCAAATTGCAGTGGTTCTCGCTTGTCCTATAATATCAATACACAAAGAAAGAGGTGAAATTATCATTTATGGAGGTTCTGTACATTTGTCAAAAGATTCGTTGAAATGGCAAGATAAAGGAGTTATTTATGGATTACTTGCCGAAAAAACAGAGAAAGGTTGGTGCGAACCCATAGAAAATGCATACGTTTATTCATTGTCTCAGGAACATGGCAAAATTAAAATGGCTGAAATCGAATTATTAAAATATAATGTGGGTCAAATTGTTTATATTTATCCAATCCACTCGTGTTTAGTGATTAGTTCTATGAGAGGTTTTACAACGTTAACGGGTGAAATATTAGATGTTTATCGTGGTTTATGAAAAATTAAATTAAAATGCTAACTCTTCTTGCTAACTTTTATGATCGTATTTTTCGTCTAAATCCTGAAAGGAGAGTTGAAAAAATTACTTTATATTTTGCTATCCTGGGCTTTATATTTCATTTGTTGTATATATTTTCCATTAATAATGTGGAGCAACTTAGCTATTTATCCTCTGGAAAAACGGAGAGTTACATAGCTGCAATTTATACTCCGTTCAGTATTTTACTTTTTTACGAAGTTTTTCTATTAGTCATTATCATACCGAATTCGACCTCTGCTTTTGTTGGAAAGCAGTTTGAAATTATATCATTAATAACTTTGAGAAGTTTTTTTCATGACATTGCCGAAGTAGATCCTTTTGCTCAAATTGAATATAACAATCCATTATTTTTAAAAATTGGTTTAGATCTTGGTGCAGCTTTGACCATGTTTGGATTAACCATTAGTTATTACTTTTTTTACCACAGTATCTCATCTACTGAGACCTCTTTTGAGAAAGAAAGATTCATTCAAGTTAAAAAAATGGTTGCCTTTACCATGATGATTTTATTACTGGGAATGAGTTTCTTTAGCATAGGTCACTGGTTCACAGATATTTTCAAACTTTTGAGCGCGGGGGTAAAAACACCACATCCCGATACCTTTTTCTACGCCGACTTTTTCAATGTCATGATATTTGCCGACGTATTTTTACTCATATTCTCTTTATTATACAAGGCATCCTTTGAGCTATTATTTAGAAATGCTTGCTTTATTATCACCACCATATTGCTTAGGTATTCTTTACATACAGAAAAACCGGTCGCTTATTTGATCATCTTAACGGCCTTTATTTTTTCAATTACCGCCCAAATATTATTTCAGTTTGCCGTGAAAAATAAGGCAGCATCAAAAGGTTGATTACAGATGTTTTATGCGGCCTGTATATTTTTCATATAAAGTATCATTGGAGAATCCATCAATATTTTGACTGTGGTAAATAGGTAGTTTTATCCCTTTTGCATCGGCTATTTTCATAGCTTCGGTAGCCACCAGATTAATCAGAAAAACACCAGATAGGGTAGAGGCTGCTCCCGTAAGGTTTCCACCTATTTTTAATAAACCATCTCCTGAAGGAACCCGGTTATCTAGTACTAAATCTGTTATTTCGTATAATTTTTTTCCTGATGGATGCCGTGAAGGATATTGTTTTGATTGTTCTATTGAGGTAATGGCAATGGTTTTTATACCCATTTCTTTAGCTATCATAGCCATTTCTATGGGCATGGCATTTCGTCCTGAATTAGAAATGATGATCATTATATCATTTTGTGAAATGTTATGCTGATCATAAATAATTTTTGATAAACCTGAAATTCTTTCTATTTCGGCACTCCTTCTTGAACCTTCGGAGGTGAGCACCATACTGTCTAACATGGCATTTACGTTGGCTAAACCTCCTGCTCTCACAAAGAGTTCCAGACCAATCATGTGGGAATGACCGGTGCCAAAAGTATGAATAATATGATCGTTAATTATACAGGCTGCTAAATATTCAGCAGCCTGCATAACTGCATTTTCTTGATTTAAAACAATATTGTTTAACTGTTGAATCGCTTTTTCCTGGTATTCGAACATTATTGTTATAATTTAATGAAAATTTTATTTTTAAATAGGAAATATAGGGGTACATAGATAATTCCTACGTAAATAAGGGCATATAAAAAGGAGGATAATTGAAGTGCTATACCAACGGAAGAGGCTAAAGCCATAAATTGACCATTCAAGCCATTGGTAATGAGGGCATCATTATAAAAAATAACAGTTAATACACCGGAAAGAACGTAAGCTGTGATGGCATTCGTTCCAAAAACCCTCGTTGGAAAAATCCATTTTGTATTTCCTTTTAAATCAATAAGATAAATCAATGAAGCTAAGAACAGCGTGGCTAATCCTCCCATTAAACAAGTGTATGAACTGCTCCAGATATTTTTATTGATCGGGAAAAACCATTGCCATAAATCTCCCAGAGCGATGAGAACAAAGCCCATATAGAATAAAGAAAGGAGTTTTTGCTTAATTTCCAGTTGATGAAGAATGATATGTCCGGCAATAAGACCAAAAACACCAGTGACTATAGCGGGAAGGGTACTTAATATGCCTTCCGGATCCCATGTTTTTTGCCACATTCTACCTGGCAATAGCATTTTGTCAATATAATGTGCCCAGTTTTTTTCCGGTACACCTAAATCTGGAAATCCTATCCCTGGAACGGGAACATAAGCCATAAGGATCCAATAACCAACCAGCGCCACAGCGGCAAATCGCAGATGAAATTTATGGTCTGTATAAAGAAATAATAGGGCACTTCCCAGAAAGACGAGAGCAATACGTTGTAAAACACCGGCCCATCTAATATCAGTAAAGTCAAAGGAAGGAAATAACCATAAGAAAATACCCAGCGCGAATATTTTAAGCGCACGAATAAAAATTTTCGATACCATCCCTTTTTTTGCCTCTCCATTATCTAATTTGGGTTGATAAGCCAGCGCTATGGAAACCCCAACGATAAAAAGAAAAAAGGGATATACATAATCAGTAGGGGTCAAACCATTCCATTCCGCATGAAGGAGCGGAGGAAAAACATGTTCCCACGAACCAGGATCATTTACAATGATCATTGCAATAAGGGTAATACCCCGCATGACATCTACCGCAAGATATCTTTGTTTGTCAGTATTCATCATAGTTTTTTGATTTTAACAGGTATTCGCTTTCAAAACCACTTCGTCCAACAGAATTGAAAACTTTAGCCCTTATTTTTCTTGATTTTGTTTTTATTGGTCCGGTATATTTTTCTGAGCTTGCTTTAGGTTCTGAACCATCCAGGGTATAGCGAATATCCATGCCAGGATAAACACTGTTCAAAAACAGGGAATCTCCCTTTTGTAAAATCCCCGGAGCGGGTATTCTGTAGTGGATGGGTTGTTTACCTTTGTCCATTCTTTTGAATTCCTTTTCAGTTACTCTATGAATAAACTGATTAAAATCGGCCGACAATTTCTCATCTCTTTCCGATTCACTTTTCAAATTACTCCATGCAGGCATACCGACCCAGGCTCTGTGAGCTAATCCCAAAAGCTTTGGCATATAATAAGTTTCAAGCATTTTTACCCCTTTAATCGTTTCGCTCCAAAGTTGCCCCTGCACGCCTAAAATATTAGATTTACCCTCTTCACTTAATCGCACCATTCCGTTGAAATCGTTTTCAACATCAAATGTATTTCCCATATCATCATGACGGGTGGAGTAGAAAAGATTTTCGGGTAACATAGCAAAGGCATCTCTTTCATTAACAAAGCCAGCCCAATATAAACCAGGTTCTCTTGGGTCATTTGAATAGGCTAAATCGAAATAAGTATTGGTAACAGGGCAAAGAACTATTTTGTAGCCCGCATTGGCTACTTTATAACCTAAATCTTGTTGCCCCCATAAATTATTCCAAATGTAGGGAATGACCTTATTTTGATTAAAAGAGGTATTTATGGTGTGTTTATTATCCTTATTATAAAACATAACAATTTCTTCCCAGCCCCCCACTTCAATATTTCTTTTTTCAAAAAGAGGTAATAATCTTGAAAATAAATCTGCCTGAAGATTTCTTGTATTCTTGATGCCAGGATGTTCCGACATATACTTTTTGCACATCGGTGATCCTTGCCAGGCGTCCGCTGGAACCTCATCACCCCCTGAGTGAAAGGTTTGAAGCGGAATACCTGCCTCTTTATACATACGCACAAATTCATCTAAAACAACCTCATAAAATGCGATAACGGATGGACGACAGGCGCACACAATATTGTCGGTATAATATTGAGCAGAGCGGTATTTCGATACGTCTGCAGGGTCAATGAGTCGATATTTTTCGGCTTCCTTTTGATTTCCCTGTTTCATAAATCTTTCATACCTGTTTTCCATGGCCATAATGGCTGCTCTCGCGTGACCTGGAAAATTGACTTCGGGTATAATTTCTATATGTCTTTCGGCGGCATAAAGGAGAATTTCTTTGAAATCATCTTGCGAATAATACCCATTTCCAAAGGAATTTTTATCGTCTGGTGATGGACCTGATCCATAAGCAGGCTGCAAATAATCTGTTTTA
>BJGN01000141.1 GCA_014190515.1 Bacteroidota bacterium | reverse complement strand
ATACGCTACTACCTGGCAAGTTTATAGAAAAACCTGGAAAATGTGGGGCGGTGGTGAAGGTTGCCGCCTATACAAATCGGTGGATGGTGGTGATACCTGGATTGATTTGTCTAAGAATCCGGGTATGCCCGCCGCTCCCCTCGGGAAAATAGGCATCACTGTTTCTCCGGCAAATCCTAATAGACTTTATGCTATTGTTGAGGCAAATGATGGTGGAGTATATCGATCTGATGACGCAGGCTGGTCCTGGAAGAAAATGAATGATGAGAGGAAACTAAGGCAGCGAGCCTTCTATTACTCCCGTATTTATGCCGATCCTCTCGATCCTGAAACGGTCTATTGCCTGAATGTAAATTTTTATAAGTCTATAGATGGAGGGAAAACTTTTGATATCGAAATCAATGTGCCTCATGGTGATAATCACGATCTTTGGATAGACCCAAATAATCCTCAAAGGATGATTTCTTCAAATGATGGAGGAGCCTGTGTTTCTACCAATGGTGGTAAATCGTGGACAGATGAAGATTATCCAACGTCGCAGCTTTATCATGTTACTACAACCATGGATGTACCTTACCATGTAGCTGGTGCACAACAAGATAATACCACCTTGTCTATTCCAAGTGATGGATGGGGTTTCAAACACCTGAACGAAGGGAATAAGAGTTGGTTTTATGAGGTTGGTGGGGGAGAAAGTGGTTATATAGCGCCACATCCAACCAATCCAGATTTATTTTATGCCGGGAGCCAGGGTGCCTTACTCACCCGATATGACAGGAGCAATGGTCAGGAAAGAGATATTCAGGTTTACCCTCGATTTTTCTCGGGAGAACCAGCCTCTTCGTTGCCGGAAAGATGGCAATGGACCTATCCTATCGTTTTTTCTCCCCTCGATCCTTCTATTTTATATACCTGTTCCCAGCACGTTTGGAAAACAACAAATGATGGGCAATCCTGGGAGAAAATTAGTCCGGATCTTACTTTCGCCGATCCTGAAACCTTAGGTCCAACAGGGGGAATTATCACAAAAGATATGAATGGCCCCGAAATTTATGCCACCGTTTTTGCTTTGGCACCTTCTTTTCATGACATTCAAACCCTTTGGGCGGGTTCCGATGATGGGCGAATTCATATTACCAGAAATGGGGGGAAATCATGGTTGGAAATAACTCCGAAAGATCTACCCAAATTCTCTACAGTAAGTATCATTGAGGCTTCAAAACATGATCCCGGCACAGCTTACGTTGCAGCTTACAGATATCAGGTCGATGATAGGGCGCCTTATGTTTATAAAACAACGGATTATGGGAAAACGTGGACTAAAATAATAAAGGGTATTAAACCTCAGGATTTTGCCCGATCTATAAGAGAAGATCATAAGAAGAAAGGTTTACTTTTCCTCGGAACTGAAAACGGGGTGTATGTTTCTTTCGATGCAGGGGAAAATTGGGAATCTTTACAGTTAAATCTCCCGGTAACGCCTATCAGGGATTTAGTTATTAAAAATGATGACGTTGTTCTCGGGACGCATGGAAGAAGTTTCTGGATATTAGATGATATTGCTCCTTTGAGAGAATTAAATGCTTCTACCGCGGCTGCTACCTTGCATTTTTTTAAACCTGCTGACCCAATTAGAGGCATTTATAATCTGAATGTACAATATTATTTAAATGAAAAAGTCGATTCTGTCGAGGTTTCCATTATGGATGCTTCAGGTAAACTGGTTCAAAAATTCGTAGGGCATCAGGAAGTTTTCAAACAAGATAATTCGGTGCCTTATTGGGAAAGAGATGGAAATACCAAACCTACCACGGCGAAAGGTATTAATACCTTTTCATGGAATTTGAGATATGCAGGGGCTACCACTTTTCCAGGTATGATTATATGGAGTGGCAGACCCCAGGTTGGTCCTAAAGCCGTTCCAGGCAAATATAAAGTGTCTGTGAAGGCCAATGGACAAGAACAATCCCATGATATTGACATTAAAATGGATCCTAATCTTAAGGGTATATCCGTGGAAGATTTAACGAAGCAATTTCAACTCGCCATGCAAATTAAGGAGAAGGAATCAGAGGCAAATGAGGCAGTAAAAGAGATAAGAAGACTTAAACCACAGGTAGAAAACCAAAAAAGTGGCGTAAAGGATTCCATGCTTTTAAAGGAAATGAATGCAGTCATTATGGCTTTACAAAAAGTTGAGGAGGATCTTTACCAGGTGAAAAATCAAAGTGGTCAAGACCCGCTTAATTTTCCCATCAAGTTAAATAACCGGCTTTCCTCTCTCCGAAGAAGTGTTGAAACAGGAGATGCCAGACCTACCGATGCTTCTTATGTGGTGTTCGCAGAACTTTCTAAAGAGTTGACTATTTTGTTAACATCAAAACTTAATATTCAGAATAATTCTTTAAAATCATTGAACGAAAAATTAGTTAAAGCGGGTTTAAAGCCTGTTAACTAATAAAAAATAATGTGCTTTCTGCACAATGAAGGCTCCGATTTTGAGTTAATCCATCGGAGCCTTTTCATTTATTTCCAATAAAATACATGACAAGTAAGCCGCTTTTTTATCATATTTGTATTTAATTAATTAGGATATATGTTTCGTATTTTTACCATTTGCAGTTTCCTGGTCTTTTGCTCCTTCCTATCGGCTCAAACAAATTTGAGTGTCATCAAAAATAAGGGGATTCCTGCAAATGCTACCATCTCAAATATTTTTATAGGTGCTGATAATCAAATTATCATTGCTGACAAATCAGATCTATATAGAATTTTGGGAAGTTCCCAGGCAGTAAAAATTACTTTACCTCCAAATACTACCTCTTTACTTCAGTTTAAAGGTGGAAATAGTGAAGTTTTTATTGATTTGCCATGGATATATAGTCTTTTAAAAGATTTTTTCCAGGGGGAGGACGAAATAAGTACCATGGCGCTTCACAAGGAAGACGGATCTCTATGGGTAGGAACATTAAACAGTGGACTGTTTCAACTCAACCTGTCGGAGAAAAAGTTGATCCAACATTTTAGTGTTAAAAATGGAAAATTAAGGTCCGATAAAATTAATATCATCCGTTTTGATGACGCAAATAAAATCTGGGTTGCCACTGACCTTGGCATATTTACAGGTAAAAGTGGAAAATATGAGATCATTGAAAAGGATTTTGCTTTTCAGGATATTTCGATTGAGGGAAAATCAGTCTGGATTCTCGGTGATAATATGGTAGGTCCATTAAACAGTAAAAGGGAATGGATTCCAATTTTAGTTCCGGAGGAGAGTATTGAGGGCGATTTGAGGGCTGTCGGTCTTGATGCAGAAGGTAATGCCTGGCTTGCCTCCGAAATCATTAGTCAATATTTGGTTGAACAGGATTCTTTTGTATTATACGGACCGGAAAAAGACTTTACTTCCCAGTTTTCAACCTTAATAAAGACTGATCTTGAAGGTAGGGTATGGATCGGTACGGAAGATAAAGGTATGTATGTTATTCAGGAAAAGGAGATGCTGGCCGTGGGTATTCAGGTTGTTAATCCAATTTCATGCAATAGTACTAAATGGGATGGAGCTCTGCAGGTTAAAGTAAATGGTGGCGTTGGCCCATTTAAATATAAGTGGAGTTCCGATACCATAAAAGGAGGTTCACCCATTGGTCTGGGACCAGGTACTTACAGGGTGACAGTCACCAGTGAAGAAGGTGTAACCCAAAGCGCTGAGGTAACTTTAGCTGATACCCGATTAAAAGTAGAGGCCAAAGCACTTACTGCTACAAGTGCTCCAGGTAACGCAGACGGGCAGGCAAAAGTAACGGTTTCCGGGGGTACACCTCCTTATACAGTTTCATGGGACAATGGACGAACAGGAAATGCCACGGGAGGACTTTCTGGAGGGAACCATGTCGTTACCGTAGTGGATAGTAAAAATTGTTTCGGTCTTGGTGCATTTGAAGTAAACGAAAATCAAATGGCCATCGGGGTAAAACTTGATATAGTGACCGCACCAGATTGCTTAAATCCTAAAGGCGGTGTCCTAAAGCTTGTTTACAAAGGGGGGAAACCGCCTTACCAGTTTAATTGGAGTATTCCCGCTGACAATAGTGCGACTATTTCAGGATTGATTGGTGGTATCTACGCCGTTACCATTTCTGATAGCGAAGGTCTTTCTGCCAAGGCGGCCATAGAATTACCTTCTCCAATATTGATGAAAGCGAAAGGTACTCCGCTTAAGGTTGCCTCCGGTCTTGGAAACGATGGTTCAGCGGTGGTTATGGTGGAAAATGCCATTGGTGAAGTAACCTATAAGTGGGATAATGGCCAAAAGGATTCTTTGGCAACGAATCTTTCCGCAGGTTTTCATAGGGTTACCCTGACAGATGCCAAAGGTTGTACCCTCGTGCATCAAGTGGAAGTTCCAGAGGAACTGGTAGCCGTAATGGGGGAAGTTGAAGAGGAAAAAGGTCTAAGTTGTCCTGATATTGCCGATGCTGTCCTAAAAGTGGTTCCAAAGGGTGGAAAAGCTCCTTTCGTTTACAATTGGAGTACGGGAAGTAAGGAACAATCTTTAAAAAATGTCCCGGCAGGCATTTATACCGTAACCTTGACCGATGAAAAATTACAATCTATTGTCTTAAAAAAAGAGGTGAAAGGGCCAGAACCTCTGGATCTTATTCTACAAATTATTAAACCTGCTTCCACCAATAATGCCGATGGTGTAGCAAAAATTCTGGCATCAGGAGGTAATGGAGATTATAAAATTACCTGGAATAAAGGCCAGGTAAAAGAGGAAATTTCTAATCTCGCTGATGGGGATTACGATTTTACAGTAGTTGATGCAAAAGGCTGCAAGCTTGAAAAATCGCTTAGAATGTCGGAAATTATTCTTCCCCTAAGCCTCAATATGAAAGTTTTAAAGGAAGTTTCTTGTGCCGATTTTGAAAATGGTTCCCTGGAGGCTCTGGTGGAAGGCGGAAAACCTCCTTATAAATATAATTGGAGTGTAGCAGGTAAATCAAATGCTACCCTGGAATATCTCAGAGCAGGAAGTTATGCAGTTACTATTACAGATAAATTGGGCGAAACTAAATTTCAAACCATCGAATTGAAAAATCCTCCTGCCATGGTTGTCAATGTGGAGATAATCAGGCAAGCTTCGGTTAATAACAAAGATGGTGTCGCCACTGCCTCTATTACCGGTGGTATAGGTGCCTATAAAAAAGTCTGGTCCACAGGTGAAACAGGTGATTCCTCATTTTTACTCGGTCCAGGTTACCAAAAACTAACCGTCACTGATGATCAGGGCTGTGTTGTAAATAAACCTTTTGTTATAACGGAAGATATTAAAGATTTCAATGCCAATATTCTGGTTGTCAATTCATTAAAATGTGCAGGTGATAAAAATGGTTATGCAAAACTAAATATTAATGGTGGAAAACCTCCATATAACATTAAATGGAACCTTAGTGAATTAACAGGTACTGAATTAATCAACCTAAAGAAGGGTAATTATATCGCTTCTATAACAGATAGTCAGGGTAAATCTATCTCCACTTCGTTGGAATTTACTGAACCAGAGGTAATTAAAGGACAGATTAATGTAGTAGAAATTCCCGCGCTGGATAGCTTAAATGGTAAGGTTACCCTTTCTGTTTCTGGTGGTACAGCTCCTTATTCAATTCTTTGGGATAATGGTGAAATGGGGGAAAATGCCTACGCACTCTCCGCCGGACCACACAAAGTAACGGTTAAGGATACGAATCAATGTGAAATAATCACCTCTTTTGAACTCGATGAAATAGTGCCTGAATTGACATTAATGATTAAAACGGATAATGAAATTGCCTGCTTTGGTGATAAAAATGGAGCCTTATCCCTGGATTTAGTGGGGGGTAAAAAACCGTTTTCCATAAAATGGAGCAATGGTTCAACCAATCCAAATATTTCATCTTTATCTCCCGGAAAATATTCAGTGACCGTAACCGATAGTAAGAATAAATCAGTCACAGCCGAAAAAGTATTGTTTGAACCTTCAAAACTGGAGGTTAATACTACGTTCATTAGAGGTGCATCAGATGATAAAGGTCAAAATGGCAAAAGTAGCCTGCTCATAAATGGAGGTAGTTTTCCATTTGTTATCCTTTGGGATAATGGCAATAATCAGATGTTCGCTCAAAATTTATCAGCAGGGTATCATTCTGTGACGGTCACGGATATTAGAGGCTGTGTAGATACCAGCGCAGCAACTATACCAATAAGACTTATTCCAGGTTTGGCGCGCGATTCATTTAAGGCAGAACAAATCATTCAAATCGAAAAATTAGTTTTCCAGGCCGATAGTATCAGTATTCCACCAGGTGTAGAAGATCTTCTGCAGGAGGTTTTACAGTTTTTAAAGGATTATCCAACCCTTAACGTAGAATTTGGTGGGCATACTAATAATGTAGCATCTGATAATTATGCAGATGATATATCTTTGAAAAGAGCTCGATCTGTGGCAAACTTTTTTATCCGCAATGGTATTCCAGAGTCAAGAGTAGCCGCTTTCGGTTATGGAAAGAAAAATCCTTTGGTCTCAAACGATACTCCGGAAGGGCGAAAGAAAAATCAAAGGGTTGAAATGAAAATCCTAAATGGGCAATAAATAATAGTATTATACTATTCCTTTCCATCGTCGATGACTCCACAACCACTGAGTGGGGTCATCGACGATTTGTTTTTCAAGGCGTTCCGCATACTTTTTAGTGATAAAACCATGCTCCGTTTCTTTTCCATACATACATATTAAACTAAAGTTAATGTGACATTGATGGCCCATATCTTTTACATGTAAATAGAGGACTGGTAAATTATATTGTACAGCATTTTTTTCAACCCCAAAAAGTAGGGGAGTTTCCATACCTAAAAAAGGAGTCCAAAAAGATTTATTTGGGTTAACCGGGCGTTGGTCGGAGGGCATAATATAAAAATAGGTTTGATTTAAATGCGCGACAATATGTTCTTTAAATGTATAGCGTGTGATCAAATTTAATCCGAATCGTGTTCTTATCTGAAGGAGTAAATCACCAAAGTAGTTACTTTTCACTGGGGTGTAAACCAAACAAACAGGCTTATTTATAAAAAGGGGTAAGGCAGAAAATGCTTTCTCCCAGCTACCATAATGTGACGTTACTATGATGATGGTTTTATTTA
>BJGN01000140.1 GCA_014190515.1 Bacteroidota bacterium | reverse complement strand
TCACATTTTTCTCCGACCAATACCAAAAGGTTAGAATCAAAACTTAAAGAACCGCCGTATACCGAACGGTACGTACGGTGGTGTGAGAGGACAGGTAGGGAAATAATCTCTACCTTCCTACTCGATTATTTTGTATATAGGCTAATTTGCCTTTTCTATATGTTTTGAATCACGGATTTTTGGGATTATAGGATTTCACGGATTCGAAGAGACGCGATGCTTCGCTTCTTCTCAACGATAGGTTTTGATTTAATATTAGCCACTAACTCTCGGTTTTGAATCAGGATTTTGAGGATTCTGAGGATTATAGAGAACGTCTTCAGTTTGGGTATAGTGGTTATTTGTAGAGGGTTACTTTGTACACTTCTTTTCGCCGGTGCGCAACGCATCAGCGAAAAGTCAGGAAATGTAGGCACCGTTTAATAATAATTTTCCCATGTTATCCAACTACGTTATAGTTAGTCCTTTACATCCTGTAAATCCTGATTCAAGACCAGTGGCTGCCGCGCGTATAATTTCCACCGACGACTGGGTGTTTATTCGTAAATGGATTACTTCGTATAAACTTTCCCAGGGGCATAGCCCCGTCCTCTTCGGCACTTAAAATCCATTATTTTCAATTATTTCCTTGTACCACCAGCCACTTTTTTTCAAAGTTCTTTTCATTGAAATGGAATCCACAGAAATTAATCCGAATTTTTTGGAATAAGCATGTTGCCATTCATAATTATCGGTCAGGCTCCAGGCCATATACCCCTTCACAGGCACTCCTTCCGACAAAGATTTGTGAATTTCAGTTAAATGACTTTTATAATAATCAATCCGGAATGATTCATCCGTCGTAGCAGTGCCATTTTCAGTGACAATAATGGGCTTATTTGTTATTTTAAATAGCTGATGTAGAATGGCATAGATCCCTTTAGGATAAACGACCCAGCCCATATCTGTTATCACATCTCCTTTTTTGAAAGGCACCGGGCCTGTATTTTTCAAATAGAGCGTTGTGTAGTAATTTAATCCAGTGAAATCGAGAGTCCCTTTAACTTCTGGTGCGGCAGCTCCCCAACCAAGGGGAAAAGCCCAACGTCCGTTGACAACGGCTTCAAAGAATATCCTGTTTGCCCATTTGTCAGACAAATAACTTAAGAATTGTTGCCATTTGTTCTTTGCATTGAATGGTTGAAAGTGCATGTAAGCGAAAGCGACGCCAACGAGCGCTTGTTTATTATGTTTCTTAATGACATGATAGGCAGCAGCATGCATTTCAATCATCAGCCGATAAACTCTCAGGTATTGGAAAATATTTTTTTTATAAGGGGGAAACATTCCTATCAGATAGGATGCAGAAGGAACTATGTTGGGCTCATTGATCGGTAGCCAATAATCCACCTCATCCGAAAGATAGGGAATGACAACTTCCAAATATTGTTGAAATTGTTTTAGAAAATATTCTCTGTTAAGGAAGCCTCCTTTTTGCAGCACCCAGATGGGGATGGTAAAATGGTGAAGGCAAACCATGGTTTTTATACCCCGTTGGTGAAGACTGACCAATTGTTTTTTATAAATGGCTAATGCTTCTTCATTGGGTTTGTCAGGGGTTGGAAAAATGCGGGACCATTCTATGGAAAGTCGATGAATTTTTACGCCCATTTTTTGCGCTAAATCGTAATCTTGTTCATAATTTTCCCATTGCATAGTTGCCTGACCACAAATTCCAGCTAATTTTCTCTTATTTTCTGGTTTTTTAGCCTCTATTTGCTCGTAATGGTGCCAATCGTTATTGATATTATTACCTTCTGTCTGATAGGCCGAAGCAGCGGTACCCCATAAAAATTCAGGTGGAAATTTATGCATAGATTGCGTTATATGTGGTAAAATGCAAAGTAAAAGTAGAGGTAGCCATTTCATTCAAAAAATTGGTTGCGCTAGTAAATAAATAAAAGTACATTAGATTTTTCCTAATTTAGGTATTTTTAGCATACATTAGAGAAGTAATTATAAATAAGATGATGACGAAAATTAATTTTAGCCTTTGGATAATTAGCGTAGTCCTTACTGTTCCTTTAAATACGCTGAGTGGTCAACATGGTCGTATTCCCACCCCGGCAAAAGAGGGAATGGTGGTTAGCAGTCATTATTTGGCTTCCCAAGCTGGTATGCAGGTGCTTAAAAATGGAGGAAATGCCGTTGATGCTGCTATTGCTACGGCTTTTGCATTGGCAGTAACACTTCCTTCTGCCGGCAACATCGGCGGTGGAGGATTTATGGTATATCATGGTGCTGATGGTACTTCCACTACCTTTAATTTTCGCGAAAAAGCGCCTCAGGCGGCTTCCGAAAGAATGTATCTCGATGCAAATGGTCAGATTAAAAATAATTCAAATCATGAAGGTCCTCTTTCTGTTGGTGTACCTGGGACAGTGGCGGGATTATGGATGGCACATGGAAAACTGGGATCTAAACCTTGGGCCGATTTGGTGAAACCTTCTGTTGAACTGGCAGAAAAGGGTTTTCCTTCTACCTGGGACATGCAAGATATTCTAAGCTATTTTCAAAAACAAAAACAGCCAGTTTTTGCCGCAGCCAAAAAGGCTTTTCTTAAAAATGGTACAGAATTATATACTCCTGGCGAGCTTTGGAAACAACCTGATTTGGCGGCATCCCTGAAACGAATTCAATTACAAGGGAGGGACGGATTTTATAAAGGAGAAACCGCTGCTTTGCTGGAGGCTTATATGAAAAAACATGGGGGTATCATAACAGCAAAAGATCTGGCTAATTATGAAGCGGAGGAACTAAAGCCTATTATTGGAAATTACAGAGGTTTCGATATCATAGGTATGCCTCCGCCTAGCTCAGGTGGCGTGGCTATTATGGAAATGCTGAATATACTGGAAAAATATGACTTGCGGAAAATGGGTCCTAATAGTGCCGAATATCTGCATGTACTTACTGAAGTAATGCGCAGAGCTTTTGCCGATAGAGCACAGTATATCGGTGATCCAAATTTTAATAAGGATATGCCCATAGAAAAACTAATCAGCAAGGATTATGCTGAATTATTGGCCGCTTCCATTCAAATGGATAAGGCATCAAAAAGTGATAGCGCTGCTTTTGGGTCTCTTTATTTACCTAAGGAAAGTGATGAAACCACCCATTTTTCAGTAGTAGATGCCTGGGGAAATGCGGTTTCTGTTACCTATACTCTGGAATATAGTTATGGATCAAGATTAATGGCTGATGGAACTGGTTTTCTTTTGAATAATGAAATGGGCGATTTTAATCCAGTGCCTGGTGTAACTAATAGAAAAGGTCAGGTTGGCACCCCGCCTAATTTGGTGGCACCAAATAAAAGAATGCTTTCAAGTATGACGCCTACCATTGTTGCATTGGACGGTAAACCTGTTTTGGTGATTGGTTCTCCTGGAGGTCGTACCATTATTAACACTGTTTTACAGGTTATTTTAAATGTAATTGATCATAGCATGAACATAGGTGAGGCTATTGAAACACCCCGTATTCATCATCAATGGTTACCCGACCAGACGTCAATGGAAGGTTGGGGATTTTCACCAGACACGAAAAAACTATATGAGGCCATGGGACATCCATCTGTTTCAAGAGGTAAACAAGGTCAAGCTATGGGCATTTATATAGATCCCACTACAAAAATAAGATATGGCGCAGCCGATTCTCGCAGCTTTGATGGCGGCGTGGCAGGGTATTAATTTTACGAGGGAACTTGTTCTAAATGATGACCCGACTGTGGAGAGTTATGAAGATAGCAGGTCTATGCCCGTGTAATTTTAATACAAATTTTCACTTTTCATGGTCTGACCCTATGGGTCACATGTCTATTGTGACCATTTTGCCCCTGGCGGCAAAAAATGGCTAATATACCCTTTAGCCCCTGGCGGCACCATTTCCCTAATATTTAAAATTGCAAAAAAAAGAGGCTACCTTTTCTGATAACCTCTTGTAATTATATTTGAAATGAACATCTTATCACATAAGAGGAATAATCAGATGCTCCGTATATATTTTACTACTTGCATTTTCTTTGAAAATATATAAAGCATCGCCATCCTTAATAGCATAATAGACTGCATTTCCTTGAGCCGATTCAACAGAGCAAGCGGCTAAAGCGGCAACGGGTATATTCTGATCTTTGAAATCCTTCGCCTCTATGGGCGTACATGACAAGACCGCACCCACACCTGTTGCAGCATTGTTATATTTCAAATAAAGCACTTTATCATTTCCCATGAACATGCTACAATCAAAATGGACATTTTTTAATGTTGTCTTTTGCGCTGTAACTTCTTTATTTTCTGTAGATGATTCATTTTTTGTTGAATCATCATTTTGACAAGAAGTGACTAAAAAAATACTGAAAAAAGAGAGCATAACAAAATGCCCCTTGATTTTTTGCCTTGTTAACATTCGTTTATAATTTATTTTACCATTAATTGGCAAAAATAAGAAAAAAGAAATATAATCCTTCATTGAGGTTTGCGTAACTTTGATATTCAAAATGTATCTTTGCCCTTATGCTTAAATCAATAAATCTATCCTTTCAATATTCAGGATCTACCTCCATCCGGTTTCCTGATTTTACGGCAGAACAAGGTGACCAATGGTTAATTCTCGGTCCCTCAGGTTCGGGAAAAACTACTTTATTGCATCTTTTAGGCGGGTTATTATCACCAACAGAAGGTAATGTGACTTTAGGTGATTTTAATTATGCTACTATTTCAGCCGCCAAACTAGATAAATTCAGAGGGGAAAATATAGGTATTGTTTTTCAGAAGGCCCACGCGGTTCAGTCTCTTTCCGTTATGGAAAATCTGCTATTGACACAGCAATTGGGTGGGAAATCTTTAGACAAAAAGAAGATAATGGATCTTTTGGAAAGATTACAAATAGCGCATAAGGCAAATCAAAAACCTAATAGATTAAGTGCGGGGGAACAGCAAAGAGTGGCCATTGCCCGCGCTGTTGTTAATCAGCCCCGGTTGATTTTGGCAGACGAACCTACCTCGGCACTGGATGACAAAAATAGTACTGAAGTACAAAATTTACTTAAGGAATCTGCAGAGGCGGTAAAGGCGATTTTGCTTGTGGTTACGCATGATAACAGATTAACTTCTGCTTTTCATAAACAATTATTATTAAAATAGGGATTCTTGTTAGAAGAATTGAAAGAGTAGTCTATGAGTATTTTGCATTTAAGTTGGAAAAACATTCTGAATAAACCGCTAAATTTAGTCCTGAACCTAGTGCTCTTCGCATTGGGCGTTGGCCTCATCTCTTTGCTTTTATTGGTGAATGTCCAATTGGAAGACAAGTTTGAAAAGAATTTTGCGGGGATAGACTTAGTTATTGGCGCTAAAGGCAGTCCTTTGCAGCTAATATTAAGTAGTTTATACCATTTGGACGCCCCTACGGGAAATATGCCTGTTTCAGAAGCTAAAGCATTCCTGAATCCTAAACATCCTATTTTTAAAAGTGCCATTCCCCTTTCTCTGGGCGATAGTCACAGGGGGTATAGAATAGTTGGTACAAACACTGGATTTATCGATTTATACACGGCAAAATTTGCCGATGGAAAGCTTTTTGAGGAAAATATGGAGGTTGTGGTGGGCGCAACCGTCGCTAAAAATCTCAATATAAAACTTGCCGATGAATTTAAAAGTTCTCATGGTCTTATTGAAGATGAGAATTTGGTTCACGAAGATGCCGCTCCTTTTAAAGTAGTGGGCATACTGGAAAAAACTGGCTCTGTCATTGATCAACTTATTGTAACTAAAACGCAAAGTATTTGGGCAGTCCACGATGAGCATTCCCACGAAGCAGAAGAATCTGCGGACCATAAACATAATGAAGCGGAGCATAACCTTGAACACGACGAGGCGGAGCATTCCGAGGATTTACCTTTATCATCTTATGAAGATAAAAGTATTACTTCGTTATTGGTGAAATTTAAAGGAAGAAATATTCAGGCCTTAAATATGGCAAGAAATATTAATGAAAATACTAATTTTCAGGCAGCCACTCCAGCTATTGAGATTAATCGATTATATACCTTGCTTGGCGTAGGCGAGGAGGCGCTAAAAGCTATGGCTTTACTCATAATTTTCGTTTCAGGATTAAGTATTTTCATTTCTTTGTTTAGTTCTCTAAGAGAAAGAAAATATGAGTTAGCGGTTATGAGAACCTTAGGCGCGCGTCCGGGTTTCCTTTTTCAGCTAATTATTTTTGAAGGAATTATTATCGCCGTATTAGGTTATTTTTGTGGTATTGCCCTGAGTCATGGTTCGATGGTCTTATTGGCCGATTTTCTGGAGAAAAGTTATAGGTACGATTTTTCTGCCGCTATTTTTCTAAAGGAGGAAATATATATATTTGGTGGATCTTTAGTTATTGGTATCATAGCCGCCATTATTCCTGCTTTTCAAGCAAGTAAAACAGATATTCATGCCACTTTGGCTGACAATAAAGGATAAACAAAAAATTATGATAAGGCAAGCGTTAAAATGTTCTATTCTGGTTCCAGGATTATTTTTTGTATTTTCATCTACTTCTCTTTCTGCTCAGGGAGCAAAAAATCTGTGGCAGACCTTAGGTAAAATCACTTACAAAAAAGTGATGGACGAATCTTTGGGTTTTAAGGTCGATGTGCCCATTTTTAGTGAGGAAATTAAGGTGCTTGAAGGTAAAACTGTTGAAATAAAGGGATATATCATCCCAGTGGAGGGGTATAAAAATCATAAGGAATTTGTGTTTTCAGCTTTCCCTTACAGTATGTGTTTCTTTTGTGGCGGCGCCGGACCTGAAACGGTCATGGAGGTGTTTTCTCAGGAACCTATTAAATATACGGCGGAATCCATCACCATCAAAGGAAAATTAAGTTTAAATGATTCTGATATTAATCGTCTGATATACAGTCTATCTGATGCCGTTTTAGTAAGTAAACCTAACTAAAATCCATTTCAGATGGGTGAAATCCTTCGACCTCGGGCGGAAAGTATTTTTCAAGATGAGTTACTGGCACTAAAACAGGAGGATTCAAAGCCGAGGCCGCCTTCCTGGTTATTGTCTCCACATGCTGTTGTCCAATATCTTATGGGGGCAACACTGTCTGATGGCACTATTATTTCGCCAAAATACATAGGTTCAAGACGCTTGATTGAAGTTGCAGTAGCCACTTTAGCAACAGATCGCGCACTCTTACTCGTTGGTGT
>BJGN01000139.1 GCA_014190515.1 Bacteroidota bacterium | reverse complement strand
GAGGAAAACATCTTTCTGCCCCCGAGGTTAATGCATTACTCGATAAACCTGATACCATTGTGGTCGATATGCGTAACCACTACGAAAGCGAAGTGGGTCATTATGAAAATGCAATTTGTCCTGATGTTGAGACCTTTAGAGAGGCCCTACCCTTAGTTGAGGATATGTTGGCCGATAAGAAAAAAGAAAATATTGTCATGTATTGCACTGGCGGAATTCGCTGTGAAAAAGCAAGTGCCTATTATCTCCATAAGGGATTTGAACATGTTTATATGATTGATGGCGGCATTATAGAATATACCAGGCAATGTGAAGAACAAAATTTGCCCAATAAATTTATAGGCAAAAATTTTGTTTTCGATGAACGATTGGGTGAACGGATTTCTGATGATGTTATTTCAAAATGCCATCAATGCGGAACACCTTGCGATATTCATAAAAATTGTGCCAACGCAGCTTGCCATGTACTCTTCATTCAATGTGAGACTTGTGCTACAAAATATCAGGCTTGCTGTTCTCAGGTATGCAAGGAGTTTAATGAATTACCTGAAATGGAAAGAGAAATTCAAAAGCCCCATATCATTTTCAATGGAACAAAATTTGGAAAAGGCCGATATAAAGCACTTAGGATGGGAGAACTGAGTTGAAATCAGGGTGATGGCAAAATAGACCGTACCTCCATTTTTTTCTTCATCCACCAAGTGTTGTTAAATAAATTTTCCTTTTTAACACCCCCATTCACACTATGGATAACCTCAATGACCTGAGGCTGAATATCTGTTATAAATGATACATGAAATACCTCATTTTTGTCATTCCTAAAGATGATTAAATCACCTGGATTACAATCATCTAATGATTTGGGCACCCCCAATTTAGCTTGATCTTTCGAGGAAGGCGATATAATATAATTAAACTTGCGCAACACATAAGAAGTGAAGCCAGAACAATCAAAACCAGTTTCCGGCGATTTACCTGCCCAGGTATATGGTATGCCAACATATTTTTCTGCCTCCGCAATAACGTTATATCTTAGCGTCAAATTAGCTGAGGTATTATTTTTAGCTGGATAATCGTCGACTTTCTTTTTCCAATAAGGAATAATATTTACTCGATCATTTCCTTTTTTAGATGGAACCTCTTCTACTTCCCTTTCACTTAAAAAAACCTCTTCATTTAATGTAGAAGGAGAGTTAATAACGGGCTTAAACAGATTACAAGAAGACAGGCTAAATACAAAAATCACCCACGTTCCAATTTCTTTTAGAAACGGAACGCGGGCGATAAAAAAGAAGATTTTATTATATTCCTTATAAAAGGACATTTTTATTTTTTAAGACCTGGAGAACGATTCAAAAATTCTTCATATAGCTGAATATGTCTGCTATCAAGAGGAACAATCCAACCGTCTATAAAAAGATATTTAATTTGTGTTTTTGGCTCTAGCGGATCCCCTGTAGTAACCATGATATTGGCTAGTTTTCCAACTTCCAGCGAACCTAATTTATCGGCAACGCCAAAAATTTCAGCGGGAACGATGGTTACAGATTTCAATGCATCTTCTTTACTCATTCCGTAAGCGGCGGCAAAGCCAGCATGAAATGGCAAATTTCTGACATTTTCCTGATCATTAGTGCGAATGGCTACTTTAACCCCTGCTTTCGACATGATACCCGGATTTGCATAGGCCTTGTCATAATTATCAGATTCTCTGGTAGGCAACGCAATGATAGGTCCAGTAATAACAGGAAAACCTGATTTTGCGATTTTATCAGCGACTCTCCAACCTTCAGCAACGCCGGTAAGAACCACTTTAGCAACCTTTTTATCTTGTGCCCACTTGATAGCAGCCTCAATATCAGATGCTTTATTTGTTTCTATAAGTAGGGTCATTTTTCCTCTGATAACTTCAGCAATACGAGCCATTTCCGGATTTGAAGCCACTTTAATCGAAGGATCCTTTGCTGCAGCATCAGTCACTTGTACATAATATAAAGCCTCCGTCCACACATCATTAAGTTGTTTAAGGGCTTTTTCTTCCTCCTTTTTCAACTCTTCGTCTGTCCTTCTGTCCCAAAACCCACGACGACCTGCACCAGGGAAATTTAATACAACGCCTTTAAAACCCGCATAAATTTGGTCAGGTGTATATCCAACCAAATTAACCAAAGAGGCTGTACCAGGAAAAAGACCTCCCTGAGGAACGACCAAGGTGGTAGTAATTCCATCTACTCTGGTTACTGAAACGGCGGTGGCACTGGTATTAAAAGCAGTAATTGCTTCCATATGTGGGGTTAATTCACCCAATTCATCAGAGTCATCTGTAAGAGATATAGATGAAACCTCAACTATCCCCAGTTGAGTACCTCCATCAATCATGCCCGGATAAATAAACATTCCCTTACAGTCGATGATATTTGCGCCGGAAGGAATAGTTACATTGGAGCCAAGCGCTGATATTTTACCTTCACTTATGATTAATGTACCTGAGACAGTTCCTTTAGTTACGGTCTCTATAGTAGCATTGGTTAAAGCGAAAGTACCCTTTGTTGATTTTTTTACCTGCCCAAAAGAATGGGATAAAGCCAAAGTAAAAACCAGGGTAAAAACTACATTTATTTTCATGTGAATAAGTTAATTGCTAATAAAAAAATAGGATTTACTCACGCTCAAGACCGAAAAAGGTAGCTGTATTCTCAAAAGCTCCTTCTAAACAACGGTCGTGATTATGCTGCTCTTTATGCAGAAAAAATCCAGTTTCCGCGCGCGTTGCACTTGCCTGAAGGCGTTGGTCTGCAGCATCTTTTGATCTGTTAAACCGAATCACTCCATCCACAATTGTATATTGAGGGACGGCATAAATTGACAAAGGATGTCCATCGAAAATGGCAATATCTGCATCTTTGCCTATCTCTAATGACCCTACTCTTTGGTCAATTCCAAGTTGTTTGGCAGGATTGATGGTAATTAATGCCAAAGCTTCCTCGTCTGACAAACTACCATAGCGCTGAGTTTTTGCTGCCTCGTGATATAAGTGTCTGATATATTCCTCACTATCAGAATTGATAGAGGTTACTACCCCATTTTTCGTTAAAATAGCCGCATTATAAGCTGTCGAATAATAAACTTCAAACTTATAAGCCCACCAATCTGCGAAAACTGAAGCCATAGCACCATAAGCGGCAAGTTCAGGAGCTACTTTAAATCCTTCATTGGTATGTTGAAATACTAATCTTTTAATCTGATAATCTTTACAAACATTCAGAAGCATCAAAATCTCGTCAGAACGATAGGAATGACAATGAATAATTATATTCCCTTTAAGGATTTCTGCCATGGTTTCGTGTCTTTTGTTATAAACAGGTTTCAATGCAGCAGGATTTTTTACTTTTTCCTTTTCATATAAATCCCATGCAGCCATATAGGCCTTTGCTTCTTCAAACCCTTTGCGGAAAATCTGTTCTACGCCCATACGTGTAGCTGGAACAATACGATTACCTTCACCGTGCACACGCATTGGATTTTCGCCCAAAGCAAATTTAATTGTTCTTGGTGCCCCTTCCATCCTCATTTCTTCAGGATTCAAAGTACCATATCTATGCTTGATTGTTTCACATTCTCCTCCGACAGCATTGGCAGAACCGTGCATGGCATGAGAAGCGGTAACACCACCAGCGAGAGCCCTGTAAACAGAGAGGTCTAAAGGATCCAGGGCATCTCCTACCCAAACATCAGCCGTACTGGGTCTTGACGCTTCATTAACCACATCGATACCAATATGGGAATGCGCATCAATAATACCTGGCATAATGAATTTTCCTGTAGCGTCAATGGTTTGGGTTCCTGCAGGAGCAACCAACCCTTTTCCCATTTTGGTTATTTTACCATTTTCCACTAAAAGGTCAGCATTTTCCATGTTCCCTTTAGTCACAGTAAGAATAGTACCATTTTTAATAAGCAAACTTCCCTTAGTAACCTGTGCCTGGGCAAAGCTAACCAAGAAAAGCAAATTGAATATATTAAGTATTTTAAACATTTGATTGCGTTTTATGGGTTAAATTACTGGCCATCAATTTTAGCACCTGAAACGTCAAAAGTACCAAAAGTACCAACGCCTACTGTACCAGAAAGAGAATTGCCATCCACAGACAGGTTGAAGTCCAGATTAATCTGACGTGCACCCATACTAATATTCGATGTGAAAGATAATTTATTTCCCTCTATAGAAATATTAGAAATAGGGTTTGTACCGGGAACCTGTGATGAAGTCCATTCACCGGTCAAATCACTGCCACTTCCTTTAAATGTCAATATTCCCTCTGAATTCATACCAGGTGCCTTGATAGTATAAGACCATTTACCCGCAATTTTTGGCGCCTCTGCTGCTTTTCCACCAGCACTTGCATTTGCACCAGCTTTTGGAGCAGGCTTACCTTCATATTCAAATATTTTACCATCTATAAATACATAGCGAACAGATGATTTTTCATCAAAATACGATTTATCAGAAACAACCAGGTTGGCTGCTCTCCCCTTTTCTACGGTTCCAAATCGATTAGAAACACCCAATTGAGCGGCTGGTGTAGTGGTTAACGCGGCTAAAGCCTGATCTTCTGTTAATCCAGCTTTAATCATTCTGCGTAATGTTTCCTTAATATCCGTTGATTTCACACCTACCGTCGAGAAGGAGAAAGGTAAACCTAAGGCAGCCAACTTTGCAGCCTGGCCTTCCAAACGTTTTAATTCTTCTGCTGTTCTTGCCTTTAAAGCTTCCATTTCAGGATCCTTTGGCGCCGCATTTTTAGAAGAATCAGCAACAGGTTTTTTTTCATCAGCAGCCTTTGGCAAATCAAGTGAAATAATTATCGGTTTTCCCTCTGATTTTAACAAATCCCCAACATAATACCCTTCTTTAACATCTGCATAATGAACACCAAATTTTAGTTCATTTTTAAGTGCTTGTACTCTATAAACAGATTTCATATCAGGAGCCTGAAAAATAAAAGGTATTTTACCATCTAATACAGGAAAGAACGATTCCAGACATTTATCTGCTATCGGACGATTTACATTGACAGGATTTGCACCATAGCTTTTCTGATATTCCTGCAATCTGATGGCATTCTTATATAATTCTCTAAATCTGGACATTACGCCAATAATCGTACTTGGGAAAGCTCCCGAAGCAGGAGTAAAACTGGCAACTAAAGCCGTATTTTCCTTCAACAACAGTTCATCCGCATTTTTACCAATGCCCAATGAAACAAGAGAAGCTTGTCCTGGCAACATTTTGCCAATAGGATAAACCTGAGCCGCGGTAAATCCTAATTTTCTCATTTCCTCCAGTGATTTATCATCTGACTTAAACACATCGCGAACCCTCACATAAGGAGTGATTCCCGATTCCTCATAGGTAGGATTCCACGGATCAGATACACGTGGACGCTGTTGACCCTGTCCACCTGGTGTCCTCGGGCCGGATGCTCCTGCTGCCGATTCTGGTCGGGGAATACCTGATTGGGAAAGCCCTTCTATAAATCCGGCGTAAACAAACATGGAATCAGCTTTAATTTTCCTTGCATGCGCTGGAATAGCAATGTCTTTACCCGCCGCCTGAATTAGCCCATCCTGAATGATGACCGTTCCGCCTGAAATTATTTGTCCGGGCCTGACAACAATCTGCACATTTTGTAGGACATAAGTTTGAGTAACTGGCATTAATTCAGGAATTCCTGATTGCGCGAACAGGCAACTGCCTATTAACATGAACGCAAAAAAACCAGTGACTTTTTCATTTTTAAGTAGGGGATATATCCACCTACTTAAAATCAAGTCTTTGATAATCATATAGTTGCTTAGTTTTAAAATGACAAAATGTTAATATAAATAAAATTTAAAACCTAAATAAGTTAAAACTTAACACATTTTAAGGGTTATTCTTTAATATTTAATCATTTCGCCTTTTTTTTTATAAGTATTAACTAAAAATTTGCACATCTTCGAGATAAATGATATTTTCAATTTTTAACATTTGATTCACACCATGAGCCCACAGAACAAGACCACCATTTCTCCCAATTTACCAAAGCTTTTATTCTTGTTTGGCTTCCTCATTTATGCCAATACCATAACGCATGACTACGCTTTAGACGATGCTATTGTCATTACTGATAATAAATATACACAAGACGGTCTTGCCGGACTAAAAGGAATTTTTTCTTACGACACCTTTTATGGATTTTTCAAAGAGGAGGGAAAATCCAAATTAGTTGCTGGTGGACGATATCGCCCATTATCCCTTGCTACTTTTGCTGTAGAAATTTCCATATTTGGTGCTTCTCCATTCGTCAGCCATATTGTCAATGCCTTACTATTCGCTCTTTGTGGTTATCTTGTTTTCTATGTATTAAATGAAATACTCCAACAAATACCCAATGGAGCAATCATATCTCTTTTTACTGCTTTCATTTTCGCAGCACATCCAATTCACACGGAAGTTGTAGCAAATATTAAAGGAAGAGACGAGATTTTGGCTTTCCTGGGAAGTATGATAGCCCTATATATTGCCTTTATTGCTTTTAAATCTAAAAAATCAATTTGGCATTTGCCTGGCGCCTTTTGCCTGTTTCTTGGATTATTATCTAAAGAAAGTGCCATTACTTTCCTGGCCATCATACCGCTTAGCATCTATTATTTTGGTGGAAAATCAGTTAGTTTGAAAAATATAACGCTGCATACTTTACCCTATTTATTAGTAACCATGATCTTTTTGGTGCTAAGAAATGCCGTTTTAGGGTCTGATTTTGGCGAAGGGTCTTTCGAACTTATGAATAATCCTTTTTTAAAATGGCAAAACGGTGTTTATGTTCCTTTTAATTTTGCTGAAAAAGCAGCGACCATCGCCTACACTTTAGGCCTGTATGTCTGGCTTTTATTCTTCCCATTTAACCTGACACACGATTATTATCCTCGGCACATTCCCATCATTACTTTCGATCATTTTGGTGCCATTTTATCGGTCGTTTTGTATGCAATTTTGATTTTTTATGCCCTAAAGGGATTAAAATCAAAAAATATTCTTTCCTTCGGATTGAGTATTTACTTAATAAATCTCTCTCTTGTCAGTAATATCCTTTTTCCCATAGGTACAAATATGGCAGAACGACTTTTATTTGCTCCTTCTTTAGGTTTTACATTAATGGCAGGCTATTTATTATCAAAAGTAAATAATCATTCTTTAAGAA
>BJGN01000138.1 GCA_014190515.1 Bacteroidota bacterium | reverse complement strand
TTTCAAAGGAGAACTTTCTGATAAAGGTGTTGATGTTGAGTCTATTATAAAAAAAATACAACAATTCCAGGTAGCAATTCCCAGCTGGGCGCTTGGTGCAGGGGGAACCCGGTTTGGTAGATTTTCTATGGGTGGCGAACCCGGAGATCTCTTTCAGAAAATATCAGACATAAGTATTATCAACGATTTAACAGGGGCTGCAAACGCCGTTTCATTGCATATCCCCTGGGATATTCCGGAAAATGTGTCAACATTAACTCGTTACGCGAGTGAATGCGGTATAACTTTCGATGCCGTAAATTCGAATACCTTCCAAGATCAACCTGATCAAGCCCTTAGTTATAAATATGGATCTCTCTGTCATACAGATAGAAAAGTACGAGAACAGGCTATACAACATAATATTAATGTTATTCATTATGGTAAAGCATTGGGTTCAAAAAGTATAACCGTATGGTTGTCAGATGGATCTACCTTTCCAGGTCAAACTAATTTTAGACAAGCTCTGTCAAGAACACAAGAATCTTTACAAGAAATATACAGACATTTACCCGCCGATTGGCAAATGTTTATTGAGTATAAACCCTACGAACCTCAGTTTTACAGCACCGTAATTCAAGATTGGGGAACCTCCCATTTATTGGCTTCTGCTTGTGGGCCTAAGGCTTTTAGTCTCGTCGATTTGGGTCATCATTTACCAAATACCAATATTGAACAAATTGTCGCGACTTTGTTGTCTTTGGGAAAATTAGGTGGATTTCATTTTAATGACAGCAAATATGGCGATGATGATCTCACCGTTGGTAGCATAAAACCTTACCAGTTATATCTGATTTTTTTAGAATTAGTCAGTGGCTTTGCTGATCCAACGGTAGTAAATCCCCCCATTTCATACATGATCGATGCGAGCCATAATGTAAAGGATCCATTGGAAGATCTTATGCAGAGTATAGAGGCCATTCTCCTTTGCTATACACAGGCATTATTGGTAGATTTTAATAAACTGAATGAGCTGAGAGATAAAAACGAAGTGGTATTGGCTCAGGAACTGATTCAAGATGCCTATAGAACAGATGTGAGACCCCTACTTAGAGAGGCCAGAATACGAAAAAAAGCGGCATTTTCTCCAATTCAATGCTACAGAGATAATGAAATAAGGAGTCAGCTTATCAGAGAAAGAGGAATTTCCAATAAAGCAAAAGGATTGTAAATTATGTCCATCCTCATTTTCGATGTGGGTAAAACAAATAAAAAAGCCATTTTATATGATTATTCATACAAAGAAATATGGCAAACGTCCACTGTTTTACCTGAAATAACTGATGAAGATGGCTTTCCTTGCGACGACATTCATGCCATATTAGCATGGATGAAAAACGTTTTGTCAAATCTTATCAGCGATGGAACTTATCAGATAACCCATCTAAATTTTTCTGCTTACGGAGCAAGTTTTGTACATGTCGATGAGGCTGGGAATATTTTGACTCACCTTTATAATTATACAAAACCGATACCATCGGACATCAGAGCATCATTTTATGAAAAATACGGAGATGAAAAGAAATTGGCCTTAGAAACCGCATCGCCAAGTCTCGATTTTTTAAATTCCGGTTTACAATTATATTATATAAAATACAGATATCCATCTGTATTTGAACAGATTAAATGGAGTCTGCATTTACCTCAATTTTTAAGTTATTATTTCACAAAATGGCCAGTTACCGAATTAACCAGTATTGGTTGCCACACGGCCTTATGGAATTTTTCAGAAAAGGATTATCATTCCTGGGGTTATGAAGAAGGGATAACAGAAAAATTTCCTCCCTTAACACCTACGGGTGCCTTTTCAGAAACAACCATTTCAGGAAAATTAATAAATATTGGCGTAGGTATTCATGATAGCTCTGCTGCCTTGTACCCTTTTTCTTTATTAACGGATGAACCCTATTTACTTTTATCGACAGGAACCTGGAGTATTGTATTCAACCCCTATTCAACGCAACCTTTAACGGCGGAAGAGTTAGAAAACGACTGTTTACTTTTCCTTCAACCCAATGGAAATGCAGTAAAAGCGGCCAGACTTTTTTTAGGCTATACCTATCAGCAAAAGTTGGAAGAAATAGGTAAATATTTTAAACATGATTTGAAAAATTTGTCAAAAGAACCTTTTGATAATCATCTTTTGGATACCATTTCAACATCCACACAAAGGTATTTTTCATTTCCTTTGCTAAATAGGGATGAAATGCCAGCATTAGCAACCGATTTATCCCATTTTACCACTTTTGAATCTGCCTATTATCAAATGATTTGGGAATTAAGTACTTATCAGATTAAAGCAATAAGAATAGCCACAGAAGGAAAAGTATTTCAACGAATGTACATAGATGGAGGATTTTCAAAAAATAATATATTCATTCAAAGTTTAAAGATACAGCTTCCTTCCACGGAAATAATTGTATCTGAATTTTCATCAGGGGCTTCATTAGGTGCAGCTATGCAAGTTAAGGGCCATTAATATTATCTATATTTTACTGGAAAAAAGAAAAATGCAATGATTTTAGTCTAAAAATCAGAATAATTATATACTTTTAGCTAACAACTTAAAATTTAAACATTGAAAGTAGGATTATTCATTCCCTGTTATATGGATCAATTTTATCCACAAGCAGCCATTGCAACATACAAACTATTGCTAAAACTAGGATGTGATGTAGAATATCCTGAAGGACAAACCTGTTGTGGCCAACCTTTGGCCAATGCTGGAAATGAGGCAGCATCGAGGGGAAGTTACCTTCATTTTGTAACTATGTTTGAAAAATATGATTATATCGTAGCCCCTTCGGGAAGTTGTGTTTATCATGTGCGACACCATTTTGACACTTTGGACCAAACCGATGCAGTTAAAAAAGTACGTGCAAAGACCCTTGATTTAACGGAATTTTTACTTGACGTATTACAAATCAGCTCTTTACCCGCCAAATATCCACATAAAGTAGGATTGCATCAAAGTTGTCATGGACTACGAGGTTTACATTTAGCCACTTCAAGTGAATTGGTGAACAAACCATCGGCCTCCAAACTGCATGAATTATTAAGCATGGTAGAAGGCCTGACATTGGTTGAATTGGATAGAAAAGACGAATGTTGTGGATTTGGGGGAACCTTTTCAGTAAAAGAACCTGCTATTTCCGTAAAAATGGGTAAAGATCGAATTAAGGATCATTTTTCAAAAGGGGCGGAAGTCATAACTGCCGGAGATATGAGCTGCCTTATGCATTTAGAGGGCATAATATCGAGGCAGAACATACCAATTAAAGTAATACATATTGCTGAAATATTAAATGCAGACGGAATATGATGCCACATGCCCAAAAAGCGGCTATTTTCAATAAAGACGAAGCCAGAACAGACTGGCACGATGCCTCCTTGTGGATGGTTAGAAAGAAGCGGGACTTTGCTGTTTCGGAGATACCTGAATGGGAATTTCTTAGGGAATTTGCCTCCGATATAAAAATGCACACCTTGTCAAAATTAGATGATTACCTGGAAGCATTTGAAAAAGCAGCGATTCAAAATGGAGCCATCGTGCATTGGGCTGCTGATGCAAAGGAGCATAATGATATCGTTTTATCCATTTTAAATAAGCACCAGGCGAAAAAAATGGTCAAGAGCAAATCCATGCTCACCGAGGAGTGTCACCTCAATGAATTTTTAGAGCTTCATAACATTGAGGTTATCGATTCAGATTTGGGAGAAAGAATTATTCAGATGTTGGACGAACCACCCAGCCATATTGTGCTACCTGCCATACATCTAAAGAAAGAAGAAATTGGAGAACTATTTCATAGAGAGTTACATACAGAAAAGGGAGCCACTGATCCGCAATATCTTACCGAAGCCGCACGGCATCATTTAAGGGAAAAATTTCATACGGCACAAGTTGCATTAACCGGTGTTAATTTTGGTATAGCTGAAACAGGAGAAGTAGTTGTTTGTACCAATGAGGGTAATGCTGATATGGGCGTTCATTTAACGCCTGTTCAAATACATAGCATGGGCATCGAAAAACTGATACCCAGGAGAAGCGACCTCGCTGTATTTACCCGTTTATTAGCCAGAAGTGCTACAGGACAACCTGTAACAGTTTTCACCTCACACCATAGAAATCCAAAACCGGCGGGTGAAATGCATATTATTTTAGTGGATAATGGGAGAACGGAACAATTGGGAAAACCCGATTTTCGAAGTTCCCTGAAGTGCATTCGCTGTGGCGCTTGTATGAATACTTGCCCTATTTACAGAAGAAGTGGAGGGCATAGTTATGAAACCACCATTCCGGGGCCCATCGGTTCAATATTAACACCAGGAATAGATTTAAAAAAACATGGACAATTACCCTTTGCTTCCACTCTTTGTGGATCATGCACCGATGTTTGCCCAGTTAAAATAGATATTCATACGCAACTTTATAAATGGCGACAAATTGTCAGCGAAGCAGGTTTGCCCGAAGGGGGAAATAAAACCATGATGAGCATTATGGGAAGTGGATTGGCCTCTCCTTCCTTTTTCCATCGTTTGGGTAATATCGGGAGGAAATTATTACGCATTTTTCCGGGAAAAGAAAGATTTCTCTCCTTCACGGTATGGACTAAAGACAGGGATTTACCCAAAGCACCGGTCGAATCATTTAGGGAATGGTATGCAAAACAAGCTAAGGATGCCAAGTAAAGAATCAATTTTATCAAAAATAAAAGCCAATAGACCAAATCTTTGGCCTCTACCCGATGTTCCTATTTTCGAAACATTGGCTACCGACAAGAAGACATTGTTTATACAAATATTGGAGAGAGGAGGAAGTAAAGTACATTGTATTGACGATAGTACACAAATACATCAGGTAATAACTACCCATTTTCCCGAAGATAAAAGAATGATCTCTACTTTACCCACTTTAGAGGGAATAGAGGGAATAACCACTCTTCATCCCGATTTTTATGAAGGGACTGAGGTAGCCATCATTGAAGGCCTTATTGGCGTTGCTGAAAACGGAGCCCTTTGGGTAACTGAGAACGAGCTGGGAAATGTACGTGTTTTACCTTTTATTGCACAACATTTAGTCATGGTTATCAGCGAAAAAAACATTGTTGGTACCATGCACGAAGCTTATAAAATATTAGGACTGCCTACTACAGCAGGCTTTGGTGTATTCATCGCCGGACCATCCAAAACCGCCGACATAGAACAATCCTTAGTTATTGGGGCTCAGGGAGCTCGTAGTTTATTGGTCATTCTCACCCCTTAATCGATTCATCATGCTTTTAGAAAAACTCAGCGCCCACCTCGAAGAAGTAAAAGAATACGAAAGAGAACCTGTTCCGGCCTCCCGCTGGCGAGGATTTAAAAGTTTTTTAGGAATGTATGCCGGTGAGCACACAGCTGGTACAGAATTTGTCATCGGTCCCCTATTTGTTGCACATGGCGCGGGGGCTATGGACCTTATATTAGGTTTACTCCTTGGCAATTTTTTGGCTGTTCTTTCATGGGCTTTTATCTGCGCACCCATTGCTGTAAGGGAGAGAGTAACTTTATATTATCTGCTCGAAAAAATATGTGGCAAACACCTTACTAACGCTTACAATCTGGTCAATGCCCTCATGTTCTGCTTTTTAGCAGGTTCCATGATAGCCGTTTCAGCCACCGCAATTGGCATTCCATTTAATATACCTTTGGCAAAATTAACCGATTGGCTACCTTCTGGCATACCCTGGATAATCATTGTGGTCCTGGTTGGAGCTGTTACCACTTTTGTAGCTACCTTAGGCTATGATAAGGTAGAAAAGTTTTCAACCATTGCTGCACCCTGGATGATTTTAGTATTTTTAGCCGCAGCAATAGCTGTTTTACCTGAATTGGGCGTAAAAAACTGGGGCGATTTTTTTCAGGTTGCGCAAGATAAAATATGGACAGGAAAGCCCCTTACCGGTCAAAGTAAATTCACCTTTTGGCATATCTTATTTTTTGCCTGGTTCTGTAATATGGCTATGCACATTGGCATGGCTGATTTGTCCATACTAAGGTATGCGAAAAAATGGACTGCTGGCTTCGCTTCAGCTGGAGGAATGTACGTGGGACACTATATTGCCTGGTTAGCTTCAGGTATTTTGTACGCTCTTTTTTTACAACAAAGCAACGAAAATTTAGAATTTGCACCAGGTCCTGTTGCCTATTCAGCCGCTGGTATTACCGGTGCATTATGTGTAATCATTGCAGGTTGGACGACGGCTAATCCCACCATTTATCGGGCAGGACTCGCTTTACAAGCTATCATGCCCAAAGCAAAAACCTGGAAAATAACCTTAATTGTAGGCTCTATTACCACTTTAGCCGCTTGTTTTCCTGCTTTAGTCATGCAATTACTCGATTTTGTGGCCCTTTATGGATTAATTCTCATGCCAATGGGAGCCATTATTTTTATAGACTACTGGCTTTTTCCTCGCATAGGAATACAATCTAATCTGGCGGCAGTGAAAAATCTTACCTTTAATGTCGCTGCGTTAATCACCTGGCTCGGAAGTTTGTTAGCCTGCTATTTAATTGCCAAAACGACTGGATTGGAAATATTTTTCCTTGGACTTCCAGGATGGTTTCTTGCTGCCCTGATTTATATTATTTCTTCTTATGTGTATCAAAAAAAATGGTCAAAATGAAGATATTACTAAAATTAGTATCGATTGTGGGACTTATTCTAACTATTCTACCTTCTATCGGGGTATTCTATGAGGTAATCAGTCAGGAGGAAAATAAGTACTTTATGCTTGTTGGCACGCTACTTTGGTTTGGACCTAAGATTATTTTTAAGGCAAAATAGGTTTTAATGAAGACTTGGGATAAAAAAACAGCAATAGAAATGAAGAATTATCCCAATGGGGTCAGGCATGAAAAGTGTAAACTTTTTTTAGGATAGGTAAGTATCTATTTCTCATTTTCAAATAGTGAATATCTTATAATTTCTCAATATTCGACATCTCATTCCGGATAAATAATTTTATTTGAGATCTTCTAACAAATTTTTTATGCATCCCAAGCTATTCCTGTTCTATCTCCATAATTTTCCTTTGTTCCGGATCAATGCTGGCATAGTGCAAAATATCTATCATTAATTTTATATTCTCTTCATCAATTTCATGATTAAAATCCTTCATTAATTTTCCGCCATCTAAGAAATTGGATTGCTCAAAGATACTTAAAAGCT
>BJGN01000137.1 GCA_014190515.1 Bacteroidota bacterium | reverse complement strand
CTAATCAAATCCTTCAGAATGATGAATTAAAATTTAAAGAAGGTGCTGGTTTAGTGACTACCTTAAGGGAAAGCCAACTTTCACTCAAAGAAGCGAATCAGTTGAAATTATCCTTTCAGGCAGACGCTTGTCAAGCCAGATTAAGAATGATGAGAGCTGCGGGTAAAATTATTCCTTAGACTTTCAAAAATATTTGCCTGCGATATAAGAGCCAGGTAAAGAAAAATATAATGCCAACATTAAAGAGGGCAAATCCTAAGGATGCGTTTTGTGGTGAGAAATAAGGTACAAAAAGGCTGTCATATAGCCAGGTTCTGAGGGAAATCATCTTTTCAGGTTCTGGGCCTCCCCATTTTATTGCGCTGATCAGTTTAGCAAATAAGCCGGATAACACATAAGCAAACAGGGCGTTGGTTCCGAAAATACGAAATGGGCGCCCCCACGATGTCCAGTATTTTACGTCCACAACATAATAGATGGCCGCTAAAAAGAGTTGAGCCAGGCCTCCTACATATAAGACATAAGAGCTCGTCCAGATTTTCTTGTTAATGGGAAAGGCAACATCCCATATCAGGCCTAATCCTACCAGTAACAAACCACAAAGCGCTAATTTACCCAATTTTTCTTGCCATGATTGTTGTGCTTTCAGCCAAATCCCCGTCCAAACGCCAATCAACCCAGTCACAATAGCGGGTAAAGTACTGAGAATTCCTTCCGGATCCCAGGTTTTTGCTTGTCCCCACAGGTGGTTTTCAGTCAAAAGAAATCGGTCCAACCAAGCGCCTAAATTGGTTTCGGCATCAAGATTGGGAGCTGTACCGCCGGGAACGGGTACTAGCGTTAGGAGCGCCCAGTAACCTAAAAGGAGAGTTACACCAATAACGATTTGAGTTCTGATAGAGAAAGACAGGTAAATCAGGGATGCGGCCAGGTAAACTAATGCAATTCGCTGTAAAACCCCGGGAATTCTTAGTTTACTCCAATCGTAGTACATTATGCCAATGATAAATAGGCAAAATGCAGTAAAATAGGCAACATATTTCCAAATCTTATTTGTCTTCTTTAGCAGTGCCTCGTCCGATGCCAGAATAAACACAGAAGTCATAAAGAAAAATAATATAACATAATGAATGTATAGCACACTTTGAGGACCGCTTTCAACGAATCGGAAATTGGGAAACAGAGCCATAAAAAGACCTAAAGCGAAAATAATGGCAGATCTGGACATGATTTTCCTCGTTAGCCCGGAACCATTCACCCCAGCCTCTTTCCTTGCGCCTAACGCAAAGGGTATTGCAACGCCAAGGATAAATAAAAAGAAGGGGAAAACCCAATCGGTTGGGGTACAGCCATGCCAGTCAGCATGTAAAAGTACTTTATAGGAATTGGTCCAGTCCCCCGGATTATTAACCAAAATCATGCAGGCAATAGTGAGACCCCTAAAAATATCCAGCGCGTTAAGTCTTTTACTGAAATCCATCTTTCGTTTATTCGTTTTTCTTTAAGATAAATAGGTGTTTTTGGCTATTTTAATCGGTCAATTCTCCTTCTTTAGCAGGTAGGGTCACCGTTCTGCTCTTTCTACCAGAAGAAGTAAAAGTGGCAAATTTCACCTGTGAACCTTTTTTTAGGGTAATAGGCGATGTATAAATCTGGCTATTTGAAGCAGGTTCCTTTCCGTCCTGCGTGAATCTCACCTGTAAACCAGGAAAAGGGGTATTTATGGTCAGTTTATCGTTGAGTATTTTGGCACCTGGAGGAGGCACTCTATAAGAATAGCCACCAAAAATATAATCCAGTTTGGCCAGTTCCTTTTGCCCCAGTTTATTGGCAAATATTTCCCAGTCGGCATTTAATTGATTCTCCCTTTCCGGTGAAAATCGTTTTGCTTCCCATGCTGCTTCCGTCGTCCAGGCTCTTTCTGCCAGTCCTAATAACTTGGGTAGGGTATAATAGAAAACCATATCAGCGGTCTTTACTGTTTCTGTCCACAACTGTCCCTGAATACCTTTGATGTGTTTTTTGCCTTCTGGTTTCAGCCATTCCATGGTATTTTCCCATTGGGTAACAGGCATGTCATTGCCCTGATTATCTTTTAAAACGGCAGCAAACTGATTATTTGGGGAAAATCGCCAGGCTGTTTTGGTATCCACATATCCGCCCCATATTAAACCAGGTTCGGCAGGATGCCCGTCGTAGGCAAGGTCAAAATATAAATTGGTTACATTGGATAAAACCACATCGTATCCCGCATTGGCCAAGCGGTAAGAAAGATTTACCGATTCTCCCAGGCTATTCCAGACGTAGGCCAGGAAACCATCTTTTGTAAAGTTGGGATTAGGTTCATAACGGAATCCTTTTGGATTTTTGGGAATCCTAATTAAAGCAACCTCTTCCCAACCAGCTAATTGAATACCCCTTTCGTCCAGCATTTTGTCGAGTCGGGTCAGAAAATACTGGGTAAGCACGTCTTTTGGATTCCCTTTTGGTAGCTGAGTCAGTAAATCGAGGCAAGAAGGAGATCCTTTCCAAACACCTTCAGGCACCTCGTCGCCACCAACATGCATGGTTTTAAGTGGCACCCCGGCATCCTGGTACATTTTAATGATTTCGTCAAATATTTTACCTATAAAAGTATAGGTAGATTCCTTACAAACGTCCAGCACATTGTCTGGATAATTTTGTACAGATCGATAGGCAGACTTATCATTTGGGGTAAATAATCTGTATTGTTCTGAAGCTGACTTATTTCCATCTAACTGAAGTCTTGCCTGCCGAGCTTCCATACTTTTAATGGCTGCACGGGCGTGACCAGGTATATCCACTTCTGGAATCACCTTAATATGACGTTCTCTGGCATATTTCAATATCTCAATAAAGTCATTCCTTGTGTAATAACCAGTTCCTGACGATTTATCGGCATCGGGTAAAAGACCTGAACCGTAGGAAGGCTGTAGAAAGGATTTTTCATCCTTTGAATAGCCTCTTTTTGACCCAAAAGCAGTTAATTCGGGTAAGCCAGGTATTTCAATTCTCCATCCCTCATCATCGGTAAGATGAAAATGAAAAGTATTCATCTTATAATGTGCCAAAATATCGAGTAAATGTAAAATGGTTTTCTTGGAATGAAAATTTCTGCCCACATCCAGATGATAACCTCTGTATTCGTAGCGGGGAGCATCTTTTACAAGCAGGCCAGGCAATGAAAGCGAAGTATTTTTCTTTGAAAATGCATCGGATGGGAATAGATGAATCAAGCTTTGGATACCGTAAAAAACCCCTTGTGCATCTTTCCCAATAATTGTAATCTGATCTTTATTAATTTCAAGTTGATAGGCGCCAGACTTCTCCATACCTGACTCATTTCCTATTTTAAGCGTAATCGTATTATTGGTTCCACTTCCTTTGGAAAATAATGGATCCATGAAGTTTTGGAGGTATACTTTTTCATTTTCGAGCCCTTTTTCAGCCACAATTTTTGAATTCCCGGAAAGGGAAAAGGAACTGCCTTGTAAGGTCGTGGAAACAGGGTTAGGTAAAATAAGGGGTAATTTATCGGGGGATAACAAAGATATTCCAGCTTGCTGGTCAAAGCGCCAAAAAGCATCTGGCAAAGGCTTATTGTCCTCTGGTGATAGCTGAAATTGCTCTTTTCTTTTAAATGGGAGTATCTCTATAGATACTGGATTTGTTTTTTCCACCCCTTTTTCATCTTCATAAACGAGGAAGGCACCTTGAGGAACAGCTGAATAATTAAAAGTTACCCCTTCCACTGAAGTATAGGGAAAGTCCTTTTTCTCGCCCGCATTTAATCCAGAGAACGAAGGGTCAGGCTCTATTTTGTATAATTCACCTACTACGTTGGATAAACGCAACCCTTTTAAGGAGGAAGCTTCAGGAATAGGTCCGGTGATCTGATTAAAATAAATAGCCCATTTTTTTGAAGGAAGAGGGATAGAACCTTTATTATTCAATTGTATTTCCCCTTTTCCAGGTAAATCTCCAATGGCATTATTCTGATGTTTCCATGTCAGTTCAATTTGGATATAATCGTTTGATTGTGATTTATTTCCACCGCAGTTGAAAACCATAAATCCAAGGATGAGAGAATAGAGAAAATAGTTTTTTAGCATAAAAAATGATTTATATAGCGGTTAAATTAAAGAAAAACTTTGTATTGTAAGCTAATTTTTGAAAAAATAGCCAATAAATTAGTTTAATTTGATAAAAAATAAGACGATATGTTTGAAAAGCTGATTCCTTACGATGCCGCCTACACCATACTGGATGCCTATATTCAGTATTATCACGTTTTCAAGCGAATTACTAAAAGAGCAAAAATCAGGTTTGAACAACGGGATTGGGTAGGTATTCAAGAGGATGCAAAGTTCAGGATGACTATTTATCGTACGTCGGTTGGAGAGACTACCCAGAAGTTACTGAATTTTTTAGGAAAAGAGAGAAATACGCATGAGGTTTGGGTACAAATTAAGGAAATGTTCCTGGAGGAGATATTTAACTTTAACACCAGAAATATTGCTGAAACGTATTTTAATTCCATTTACAGGCACAGTCACATTGGTTTAGGAGCCGATGAGGATCTTATGTTTGTGAATGCGACGGGAACGTATAGGGAGTTTCGTTCCGCCATCCCCATTTATCATACCTTTTATCTGGGATCTCATTTTGAAAATACCTTACAGCAGCTTTTTTCTTGTTTTCCTTTTGATGCGCCAATGGCAAATCTGGAGCGGGACGTATTTTATATTGCGGAGACCATCAGGCGTAAATTAAGTACCTATAAGCGTGATTTCCGACATGTTCGTTTGGAAGTTTTGAAGTCGGTTTTTTATAGGAATAAGGGGGCTTACATTGTTGGAAGAATGTATCTGGATGACAGGATTCATCCATTTATCATACCCTTAGCTCACGAGAATGAAGGAATATATGCAGATACATTGTTATTGGATCCCAATGATATTAGTTCCATTTTTAGTTATAACAGAGCTTATTTTCTGGTAGATACGGACATTGCCAGTGAGATGGTCGATTTTTTAAAATCTATCATGCCGTCAAAAAGTTTAGGGGAATTGTATAATTCTATAGGTTTTGAAAAACACGGTAAAACCGTTTTATACAGAGAATTATTGCGTCATCTCGATGCATCGGCCGACAAATTTATCATCGCTCCTGGGGTTAAAGGGATGGTTATGACGGTATTTACGTTGCCTTCCTATTCCATGGTTTTTAAAATGATAAATGATAAATTCCGTCCTCCAAAAATGGTGACTGAGCAGGAAGTTAAATCAAAATATGATCTCGTATCAGCCCATGACAGGGTAGGTAGAATGGCGGATAGTCACATGTTCGAAAATTTAACCTTGCCATTAAACCGTTTTGATCCTGAGCTAATTGAGGAGTTGAAAAAAGAATGTGCATCGAAAATTTCCATAAATCAGGATACTATTGAAATTAAACACATGTATATCGAGAAGAAAATGGTTCCTTTAGATATATATTTGAAAACAGCAACGCTACAAGAAGCAGAAGATGCCATTGCCGATTATGGCCGGGCGATAAAAGATATGGCTGCGGTTAATATTTTTCCCGGCGACATGTTGTTGAAAAATTTCGGTCTTACCCGATTGAATCGGGTTGTCTTTTACGATTACGATGAAATTGTATTTTTAACAGATTGTGTGTTCCGTAAAATTCCTGAACCCAGAAGTTATGAAGACGAGTGGGCTTCAGAACCTTGGTATTCTGTGGGTGAGAATGATATTTTCCCGGAGGAATTTTCTAAGTTTTTGATTGGCAGGTCGGATGTCCGAAAAATGTTTTTAGAAAAACATGCTGATTTGTACGATGTAAAATACTGGCAGGACGTGCAAGAGCGGCTTCGAAATGGGGAGATTGTTACGGTTTTCCCCTATAGAAAAAGATTGCGGTTTAAAAATCAATTCGGAAAGGGGATGTTGGATGGAACTGCGCAGAAAGCATTGGACGAAAAAGAGACGGAATGGCCGGAAAATAAGTAGATGTAGAGACGCGATGCTTCGCGTTTTCAACCTGGGAGGTTTTTGACGCTGTGTACGAAGCGTTCAGGCGCAGCGTTTCGCGGAAATGTTTATTCCTAATTTCATGATACAGACGCATTTCCCTATTTACGGTACAATGACACACCACTCTCAGGCTATCCATTCCGAAAGATTTCAATATAGAATTCTGTAAATCCTGATTCAGAACTGAGTGTTAGGGGTAAATTTCAACTATAAAAGGCATCGTAAAAATCTAATATCCATCGGTCATCCTACTTAGAAAATCATTCATTTTTATTATTTGCCATCACAAAGACATATTGGCTCAATGTAGGAGGTAGCATAAAAAAACTATCTTTTTAGACATCGTCTCTAAGGAACGGGTTTAAATGCATCGTCTCTAAAAAGGACGTATCTTTAAGGAAATATTTTAAAATGGCCCTAAAAAATCTTCCCTTAGGGATAAGTACATTAAGTTTTTTATTGGAATCGAATTGCATTTATGTTGATAAGACAGAATATGCATTCAATCTTATTAATACGCCTGGTCGTTTCTTCCTTTCCCGTCCACGCCGTTTTGGAAAGAGTCTTTTTGTGGATACGCTAAAGGAGATTTTTGAAGGAAATCAGAAACTGTTTGAGGGACTTTATATTCACGACAAATGGGACTGGACTAAGAAATATCCTGTGATTAAACTTGATTTTGCAGCCGGGGAAGTAAGGAATCGGGAAGAATTGGATATTCGAATACAGGACATGTTGAATGAGAACGGGGAGCGTTTAGGGGTTCAAATGGAGTCAATGGATTTGGCGGGTAAATTCAGTAAACTAATTTCAAAGTCGGCCTCTAAATATGGACAAAGGGCAGTGGTATTGGTTGATGAATACGACAAACCTTTGCTTGATAACGTAAATAATCCAGAAATGGCAAAAGAGATAAGGTCTGGATTAAAAAATCTATATTCCGTTTTAAAAAGTCAGGACGCCAATTTGCAATTCATATTCATGACTGGCGTGACCAAATTCTCAAAAGTAAGCCTGTTCAGTGGGGTAAATCAGTTGATAGATATCACTATTGACGAAGAATTTTCTTCCATTTGCGGTTACACGGACATGGATCTACGGGAACATTTTAGTGAATACCTCGCTGGCAGTGACCCTGAGGAGGTTAAACGATGGTATAATGGTTATAGCTGGACGGGTCCAAATGCCGTTTATAATCCTTATGATAT
>BJGN01000136.1 GCA_014190515.1 Bacteroidota bacterium | reverse complement strand
AATTTATTAAAAAGGTGCAAACTTTCTTCTTTTTTCAATGAAATGGCTTTCGAACCCATGGTGTCAGCCTCTTTTTCTAACTGTTGATTATCATTTATTGAAAATTTTCCTCTCAGTTGTTTTGTAGGTTTTACTCTTCCCTGAGCTTGTTGAACAACATGCCATGCTTCGTGAGGAAGATGTCGTTCCTGGCCTGGAGCGACATGAATCTGGTTTCCCTGTGCATAAGCATGGGCATTTAATTTAGCTGGTTTTTCTGAATTATAATGAACCTTTACTGAATCCATGGATAGGCCTGATAATTGTTCAACACCACTTTTTAAAGGATTTGGAATTCCGCTTTGATTTGATTTTTTCTGACTAATATTTTTGCCATATTCTTTTGCCATCATCTGAATGGCCTCCATTTTTTGACTTTGGGGGCTATTTTTCTCAAGATTTCTCCATTTTGGCTGAGAAACACTGGTAAAATCAGAAGACTGTCTATTCTGTTCTCTATTTAAAGAACCTGGCTTATTAAACTTAGGTGATTTTGCGAAATATTCAGTCATTTAAGGAATATAATTGGCAAATAATAATTTTAGAATTATTATAAATATAGGAATAATAAATTAAATAAGGGTGTTAATTACTATTTACACCGCCTGCCATCTTTTTGTCATGGTAATGGCATAATCCATAAAGTTTTGGGCACTATCAGCATAAACTTGGTTCTCTGACAGTAAGGATTCCTTATTAATGTTTAAGTGGGTTTCATGCGATTCCCATAGTTTAGGACAAACAATGCTTTGATTATTCGTGAAACTTATAATTTTATTAAAAATCATCATTTGTTCCAATGCCGATTGTCTGCCGCCTCTACCCGTAGAAACTCCAACAAAGGCAAATACTTTATTATTGAATAGATAAGCGTGATTTTTAGTGCCTAACTGGTGCGCCAAATTTATCAACTCTGCATTAGTTGACCAATTATATTCAGGTGCGGTAATGATAACCAATGCAGCATTATGCCATTTTTCTATGAGGTTTTTTTGGAAATCTGACAAATTTTCAGGGTCTATACTACCTCGTCCCACGTTCGGGATTTGTTCTTCTGCTAAGTCAACCACAGAAAAATCTATATCTGAAGAATGGCTATTTTGTTTGGTTAGATAGTTGGCAACCAGCAATGAATTGCTGTTTTTCCTTGAGGATCCTGATAAAATCAATATTTGCATGAACTCATTTTGGTTTTCTTAACAGTAATGCCGTAGATTTGGTTCTTTAAATTGAATTTTACTTTTGAACAAAGTTTTTGTTATGCTGCGAAGTTTTGAAGAAATAAAGGAGGCCTTGCATTCGGGCAAGTTAACACTACCTCATTTGGTCGAAAATTATCTCGAACAAATTGAAAAAAATAAACAGCTAAATATGTATGTTGAAGTTTGGGCAGAGGAATCACTGACGCGGGCTAAAGAACTTCAAGCGGCTTTTGATAGAGATAAAACGAGCGTTGGTTCACTTTTTGGTATGGTAGTCTCCATAAAAGACGTTATATGTTATAAAGATCATTCGGTTACCGCCGGGTCTAAAATTCTTAGCGGGTTCAAATCTTTATACTCATCCACGGCAGTTGACAGATTGTTAGTTGAGGACGCGATACTCATTGGCAGCACAAATTGCGATGAATTTGCCATGGGTTCGACCAATGAAACTTCTTATTACGGTGTGGTTAGAAATGCGGTAAATAGAGATTTAGTGCCTGGTGGATCGTCAGGTGGTGCGGCTGTTTCTGTACAAACTGACACTTGTTTAGTTGCATTGGGATCTGACACGGGTGGGTCTGTCAGACAGCCTGCTGCATTTTGTGGTATAAATGGCTTTAAGCCAACGTATGGCAGAATTTCCCGACATGGTTTGCTGGCTTATGGTTCGTCATTTGACCAAATTGGCATTTTCGCTCATAATATTAAGGATATTGCAAGGACACTATCTATTATTGCCGGTCCCGATGAATATGATAGTACAGCGTTGACATCAATACCTGAGAAGTATGAAAATCATTTAACAGAACCCAAAAAGTCTAAAATTGCGTATTTTAAAGCCGCCCTGGAACATCCCAGTTTAGACAAAACAGTTCGGGATAGGTGTGAAAGTATGATTGAAAATTTAAAAAGTAAAGGTCATTCCGTCGAAGGCGTTGACTTCGAATATTTAGATTTTATGATTCCTGCGTATTATGTTTTGACAACGGCGGAAGCTTCTTCGAATTTATCGAGATATGATGGCATTCGATTCGGGTATAGAAGTCCTAATGCCACTAATTTGGAGGAGACCTATAAACTATCAAGAACTGAAGGCTTCGGTAGAGAGGTTAAACGTCGTATATTGTTAGGAACCTTTGTTTTAAGTTCGGGATATTATGACGCTTTTTATGGTAAAGCCCAACGGGTCAGAAGGTTAATTGTTGAAAAAACTGAGGAAATTTTTAATCAGTATGATTTTATTTTAATGCCCACCGCACCAGGGCCTGCATGGCCTATTGGAGAAAGTCTGGATGATCCCATTGCTATGTATTTGGCTGATATTTTCACTGTTCATGCAAATTTAACGGGTATTCCCGCTATTTCTATCCCCGTTCAGCCTACAGAGGAGGGTTTACCGCTGGGTATTCAGTTTTTTGCAAACAAGGAAAGGGAATCATCTTTACTGGGTTTTGTTGACTCTTTATAATTTAGTTTATATAAGTGTTTAAGATTCTTAGCCTTTCTTTGTAAATGTACTTTGGTGTCATTTCCAGCAAAGTATGGTATTTATTTTTAGCATTTTCTCGCAGGGTTGCTTCATGAGGAAATAACATAACCCATTCAAAAAATCTTTCCGCTTCTTGCTCTTGGTTGGACGGCATGTTTTCCATTTGAACAAGGATTTCTGCAGCTTGGATTTTTTCTCCGTTTGCCCGGGTATATTTTGCTTCCAATAGTCTAACATCGAACTTGAAAGCGTCATTGGATAATTCGTTTGCAAGGTCGGAAGCCTCTGTTAAAAGTGCTTTGACTTTGTCATATTGCCCGTCGACCAATAAGACGATAGCCAGTTCAAAGAGACTATATCCTAAAACCAGTTTATTATTTATTCTTCTCGTCAGTGTTATTGCCCGCTCGTAAAAATGAATAGAACGCTCGTATTCATTTTTGAAATAATAAACATCGCCCAAGGTATTTAACGCCTTTGCCATTCCTTTTTGAAAGCCCAGCATTTCGCTGATAGTTAACGCTTTTTGCAAATGATTTATGGCCTCCATGAACTCACCTTTAAGATTAAGTAACTGACCAATAAGACATAATACAATAGAGGTACCTTGTTTGTCGTCTAGTTCCTTACATAAATCCAGGTCTTTTTCGTAGTGCGCCATTGCACGGTCAAAATCTCCTTCTTTTTCATAAATAAGGCCAAAATTTCCGAGGGCAATAGCTTGTAAATGCTTGTTACCCGTTTGACTTGCCAGTTCAATACCTTCATTAAAATTTATTTTTGCCGCTTCAATTTCGTTTTTATCAAGGTGCACCAGCCCTTTATAAATATATATGGTTGCCAAACCAAGTTTATCATTATCCTCAATGCAATGCATTAATTGTTTGTTTAAAGTGTCTAACGCAAGATCATTTTTACCTAAATTCATCTGGGTGAGGGCAATTTTGGCATAAACCTGCGTGGTAGGATAATTTTTATCCTTCGGAGAGGCGAGTTTCAAGCTTTCTGTAAAGTGATGATTTGCCTCGTCATATTTTCCCATTCTAAAATAAACATTGCCCAAAAAGGCTAAGGTTGGTGCGACAAGGAAAGGGAAATTATTTTTTTCTGCGTATGCAAGGGCCTTTTTTTGAGAAATCATGGCTGCCGAATAATCCCCTTTGAAAAGTTGCGTCCTACCTATATTGTTAAATAGAATGGGGATTAATTCGCCGGAATAGTCTTCATTTAGGGAAGAATAAGCCTGAAGGTATATTTTTTCTGCTCTTTCCCAATAACCTGTAATTTCTAAAATAGAGCCTTGTAGAATAAGGGCTTTAAATCGGAATGGATGGTGCTGATTTAAATTTATATTTTGCAATAATTTCTCTAAAAAACCAAGTGCATGTTCATTCAAATAATTATCTTTTGCCTGAACTGCAGCGAGATACAAAAATTCACTGGCTTTTTGGGTATGATTTGCCAGCTCGTAATGGTAGGCTAGATCTTGTAATTTTAGTTCAATATGATCTTTAAAATGAAGTTCAATAGCCTCAGCTACAAGCAAATGAATCTGTTGAAGGGTTGCAGGCAGCTGAATATTATAAGCAGCTTCTCTAAGTAAAGCGTGTTGAAATAAAAATCGTCTTTTGGTTAACGGTCGCCAAATATTCTCTCTAGTCCCGGCTTTAATAAGGTTTTCTATAAAACCAATTTGAGTCTGAAGTATATTTGCATCGGTATGAAGTGCTTTCCACACAGTTTCTAAAATGGTCAGGTCAAATTCCCTTCCTATCACAGCAGCAACTTTGCATAATTCACGTAGGTCAGGGTTCAAACTATCAATGCGGGTGGTAAGAAGGTTTCCTATCTTTTCAGGGGTTACAATTTCACCTGTATTTAGTGTCCATTTGCCATGATAAGTTGTAAGCCAGTCTTTTTCTTTCAAAAATTCTACCATTTGCTCCAGGTAAAACGGATTTCGGTTGGTAGTTACCTCCACATAATCTAACAGAGCCTCATTAGCCTCATTCCCAAGAATTATTTCAGTAAATTGAGCACAGGTTTTTCTGGTGAAATTTTCAAGATGTATAAAAACGCCAACCTGTGAAGAGGAATTAGTAGGTAAAAATGTTTTTATTTCGGTTGTCGCCTCGGTTCGGGATGTAACTACGAGCATGATTGGAAAGGTGGATAATTGCTTACAAAGAGAAACAAGTAACTCTTTTGAAGAAGGATCCAGCCAATGGGAATCTTCAATTTGTAATAAAAGAGGGTGTAACAGAGATTCTGCTAAAATAAGAGATATAATGCCATCTTTTGCCATTTGATACCTGCTTTGAGGGGCCAGATCATCCCAATTGGGTGTAGAAAGGCTTAGACCTAACAGAAATCGAAAGGCATTATCGGAATGGTTTAGTTTTTCTATCAAATCTTTGGCAACTACAGACGAAAAACCCTCTACAATGGAAATGGCATGTAACTTATTAATCAGTGATTTAAATTGTCTCTGATATTGATAATGCCGATTGGAAAGACCTCTGATATTTTGACTAAAGTAATGTCTCAATAAGTGAATAAATGGATTGAATGGTTTTTTTATTACGGCATCACAAGGACAGAAAAACCAATTTGCCTTGCCATTTCTTATGGTTTCTTCTCTTAAACTGCCTACAAGACGACTCTTACCTACCCCGGGATCACCGGAAATAATAATAATCTGTCCAGTTTTGGTTGATAAGAGTTTGTTGAATTCAGTTTGGAGGACCCGCATTTCATGATCTCTTCCTACCAGCGGGTATAGAAATTTTTGAAATCCTTCTGGCTTTTGATTTTTTAAAAGAAATGTTTCTACGGGTTCAAGCATTCCCTTATAACTGATTTCACCTGCTATTTCAAATAGGAAAAAGTCCGATTGTGCTATTTGCCTGTCTGTTCTTATTTCTCCCCAATGAGCCTGATTAATCATTCTTGCGGCAAGATTCACAAAATTTCCTACCACACTATATTGTTGCATTTCTTTACCGCCAATAAATCCAGTATAGCCTGTTCCACTGGTTACGGCAGCTTTCATTTTTATTCCAAATGGCGCATACATTTCTCTTAAGTCACGAAAAAGACTGTGAATACAATTTAATGCTCGTTCCAGCTGGTTTTCAAAAGCGAGGGGAACACCGAAAAAGGTAATTAACCAGGGAATTTCCTCACTGAAATCAAATTCTTTGCAGTAGCCCCCATATTCATTGATATGTTTGACCATCTGACTAAGGAATTCTGAAAAAATTTGTTTGTCCCCGGAGGGAGTAAAGCCAATGAAAATAGCAATACAGGACCTAAACTCTCCTGAAGGAATATGTCGGGAAAAAACAGGAGATAGAAAGGGAGAACTATCAGAACCAGTAAGAGATGTTCTTTTTTTAGTCTTTATTAATCCCTCATTTAATTTGATTTTTTTTAATTCCGATGACTTCCAGGTATAAAAATTTTCTTCAATGGGCTCGGAATGAAGATCAATGGTTTCAAAATAATCTCTTATCGCAGAAGTAAAAACGATACCCTCGTCTTGAAATCTTGCTTTTTGTTGACAAATAGCACTATTTCTGAGAACTTCACCACTAAAGTAGTATGAATAGGGTTCCTTTCCTACAATACCCCAAGTGAGTATCCCCACGTCTAAACCAATCTTTACACTTACAGGAAGTGACCTGTTTTTTGTGTTTTTTGTCCTAAAATGAGCGTGAACTTTTTTAACAGCCACGGTGAAAACATATATATCAGTGGTCGATTTTGGGAAAATGGCAAAAAATGCATCCCCCGCGAAATGGGGAATAAAGCCTCCGTGCTGATAGACAATATCCACCAAAGGAGAGAAAACATCATTTAATAAATCGGAAACCTCCTCCGCCCCAGCCCCAGCATCTTGCAAAAGGGAAGCCGTTAGAGGGGTAAATCCCGTGAGATCAATGTACATGATCCAGGAATCCAAATCTCCATGGAATCTTTCTTTTTTAAATACGTCAAGTATAAAGTCGGGTACAATAATGCTCACAATATTATTATTGATGCAAAAGTAATGATTTTATTTACTTGTAACCTTTCTAAGGTCTTATTACCTTTTATTTTAACCATTGGTCGATAAAGTGCATCTGAAAAATATTTTTTATAGTCTTTTGTGGCATTATTTAAAAATGCTAAAAACGGCTTATGCTTCGACTTCATTGTTATTTATTTTTAATTTGCTCCACTTTTTTAGTAGCTCAAAACAACAACCCGATATCCAAAAAAATATTGGAAGCTAAACGGATAGAGGGAAAAATGGTAATGGATGGAAAACTGGATGAAAACGAATGGCAATCGGCTGTCGCTGCCGATAGTTTTGTTACTTTTCAGCCCGTTCCTGGTTTGAAAGCGTCAGAAGATGGACAAATACGTGTTTTATATGACAATGAAGGATTTTATATTGGTGCATTTCTCGCTGACACTGATCCTGCATCTATTCCAAAACAATTATCACAACGAGATGAAATTCAAAATTCTGATTGGTTTGCCGTTATTTTAGATACTTACAAG
>BJGN01000135.1 GCA_014190515.1 Bacteroidota bacterium | reverse complement strand
TCCAGGATGCATAACTTTCCGGCATTTCATTTGTTCGAAAATAAAGAAGGAAAGCAGCGGTGAGGGCGACCAACAAACAAAGAAGGACATACCATCCACTATATTCAAAAACCAGCTGTTGCATTTATTTTTTTTTACGACGATAAATGTACGGTTTGAACCACAAAAAACCTTATTTTGTTGTATATGAAATTATCAATGTTACGTAAAAGGACAAATATGAATATTCAACTGACCGCTAAAGGTCTATTTATTTCTTTTCTACTTTTGGTTTCCATTCAGGCAAATGCTTCTTACCTTCTACTACCTATGGATTTCGAGGGTCAAAAAGACCATTTAAAGGCTTATGGTGTTACTTATTGGGTATTGGAATCAGGACAGGAAGGCTGGTGGTTGTTAAATTATAGAGGAGGAAGTTTTGCTTTTCCCTACAGTGCCACTTTTGAAAAAGAATGTAAAACAAGGGGAGTGAGTTTTGAAACGCTTTCAGATGCTGCTTTTGATAATCTTTTGGCTGAAATTGCTAATCCAGAAAAAAATATGGATGCGATTAAACTAGAAAAAGCGCCTAAAATTGCCGTATATACCCCTGAATTTAAATCTTCGGGTGAAAAAATTCAGCCATGGGATGATGCTGTAACTATGGTTCTTACCTACGCTGAAATTCCCTACGAAACCATCTATGATAAGGAGGTAGTACAAGGCAAACTGGCTGCATACGATTGGCTTCATTTGCATCATGAGGATTTCACAGGTCAATATGGGAAGTTTTACCGAACCTATTCTGCCTTTCCCTGGTATAGAGAAAATCAACGTAGAATGGAGGAACTTGCCGCTGAATTAGGTTTTCCAAAGGTTTCACAAATGAAACTTCAAGTGGTTAAAAAAATTAGGGAATTTGTTGGTGGCGGTGGTTTTATGTTTGCCATGTGCTCAGCTACAGACACTTATGATATTGCCTTAGCTGCCGAAGGCGTCGATATCTGCGACTACATGTATGATGGAGACAAAGCAGATCCCCAGTCACAATCAAAACTGAATTTTGATAATACCTTTGCGTTCAGTCAGTTCCAGCTCTCGCAAAATCCTATGGAGTATGAATATTCTTCCATTGATGTGGCGCCAGAAAGACCTATGCCTGCAGAACAGGATTACTTCAATCTGTTTGAATTTTCAGCAAAATGGGATCCTATCCCAACGATGTTAACTCAAAATCATACGCGCCTGGTAAAAGGTTTTATGGGTCAAACTACGGCATTCAATCAGGAAAATATCAAGTCAAATGTTTTAATTCTCGGAGATAACAAACCCTTTCAGGAGGCAAGATACATTCATGGTATATTTGGACAAGGTTTCTGGACATTTTATGGTGGACACGACCCTGAAGATTATCGCCATCATGTTAATGATCCCGAAACTGATTTGAGTCTGCATCCGAATTCACCGGGATATCGACTCATTCTAAACAATATTTTATTTCCCGCTGCAAAGAAAAAAGAAAGAAAAACGTAATAAAAAAGAATAAAATGGCCCGCATTTCGTCTTCCATCTGGCAAATTATTGCCGGTATTTCTTTAATTATATTAGCCTTCCTTGGAGGTGCCGCCTGGATGGAAAAAGATGCATCAACTAATGGTGCACCTGCCACATCTCCAGATGATAGTGTTACTATGTTAACTTCTTCAGAATTGTCAACTATACAGTTATTTGAAAAAGCTGCACCTGGCGTCTGCTTTATCACTACGACGAATATTCGTGAAAATTTCTGGACCAGAGATATTTCTGAGATAAAAAGTGGGACGGGCTCTGGATTTATATGGGATAAAATGGGTCACATTGTTACCAATTATCATGTGATTGAAGGCGCTGATAAAGCTACCGTAACTTTGGCAGATCAATCTAACTGGCCGGCTGAACTTATTGGCGTGGCACCTGAAAAAGATTTAGCTGTTTTAAAAATCAAAGCCCCAATTTCAGTATTATACGCCATACCCGTTGGAATATCTGAGAATCTAAAAGTTGGGCAATCTGTTTTTGCTATTGGTAATCCATTTGGTCTTGACCAAACATTAACTACCGGAGTGGTAAGTGCTCTCGGCAGAGAAATACAGTCCAGAGCAGGCGTTCCTATCAGAGATGCCATACAAACGGACGCGGCGATTAATCCAGGTAATTCAGGTGGGCCCCTACTCGATTCCGGAGGAAAGCTAATAGGTGTAAATACAGCTATTTATAGTCCATCTGGCGCTTCCGCTGGCATTGGCTTCTCCATTCCTGTCGATGCCGTTCGTTGGGTGGTTCCAGAACTGATAAGGTATGGAAAAATTCAACGACCAACCTTAGGCGTTGAACTGGCAAGTAATAATATAGTTGCCCGATATGGTTTACAGGGACCTCTTATTTTAAATGTTCCCCCTGGAAGTAATGCCGAGAAAAGTGGTCTTCAACCCACCCGAAGAAATCGATACGGGGAAATTATCCTTGGTGATATTTTAGTGGGGATAGATAAAGAACCCATTAAAAACAATGGAGATTTGTACCTTTTTTTGGAAAAACATAAGGTTGGGGACGTCGTGGAGCTCGAACTCCTAAGAAATCAGAAAAAAATAAAAATAAAATTAACTCTGGAAGAAGGACAATGAATCTTGAGGAAATTTGTGCCGCCAGGGGCTAAATGTTATATAGGGGGAAATTTGTGCCGCCAGGGGCATAATAGTCTATAGACATGTGACCCCGAGGGGGTCAGGAATGAAAGTGTAAACTTTTTTTAGGACAGGTCACTTTGTTTTTCTTACCTAAGAAAAGTGACTTTAGTTATAAAATACGTTTTAAGTAAAAGAATACATTATGATTGAGTTATATATAGCCACTTTGGCCTCCATCTTTTCAGTAGTAAATCCATTAGGTGCTGTTCCCGTTTACTTAGCCATGACGCCTGAATACACCCAAAAGGAACGAAATAGAACATCCAGACTGACAAGTTTATACTTTTTTCTGATTTTAAGTTTATTTTTTCTTGCTGGCACCTGGATTTTAGGATTTTTTGGCATCAGTATTGGTGCTATGCGTATTGCCGGAGGGTTGGTCATCATGAGTTCTGGCTATACCCTACTTACGGGAAATATTTCTAAAAGTGGCGCGACCTCAAAAAAGGTAACAGAAGAAGCCCTTCATAAAGAAGATATTTCATTTGCCCCTTTAGCCATGCCACTTCTTTCAGGCCCGGGATCTATTTCTTTACTCATAACTTATTTTGACGAATATCCACTTTGGTGGCAAAAAGGAACCATCGTTGGGGTAATCCTCACTATGGCTGTCATTGTTTATCTCATTTTAAGATTTGCCCCACTGTTATATCAATTTTTGGGTGAAGCAGGACTTCGTGCACTATCCAGAATTATGGGATTTATTGTAATGTCTATAGGTGTTCAATTTATTATTGGAGGAATTTCCAAGGTTTTTTAGTAAAATGAAAAGATTTTGATTTACATTGAAGGGCTAAATATCAAAATCAATCCTTATGTTCCGACTATTTTCAAAATTTATATTTTTCAATGTAGCAAAATTTAAAATTATTGGAGATTTTCCAAATGATATTAAAAAATATTTGGTCATTGCAGCCCCACATACCTCCTGGTGGGATTTCCCCATGGGCTTAGTACTTCGTTCGATCTTAAGAAAGGATATAAGATTTATTGGAAAAGAATCTCTTTTCAAAGGCCCTTTTGGATTTATTTTTTATGCCTTGGGAGGATACCCAGTCAATAGATCAGAGAGAACTAATATGGTCGATAGTATGATAAATATATTTAATATTCACGATAAGTTCGCTGTGGCCATGTCACCTGAAGGAACCAGAAAAAAGGTCGATAAATTCAAAACAGGGTTCTACTTTATAGCCAAGGGAGCCAATGTTCCCATTATCATGGTCCAGTTTAATTTTGGAGACAAAAAAGTGGTCATTAGCGACCCATTTTACCCTACTGATGATATGGAAAAGGACATGCAATTAATATGGAACTATTTTAAAGGGGTAAAAGGAAAGATTCCTGAAAATAGCGTCCTATAAAAGTATGCCCTAAAAGATTAAGATTCACAGTCAAGAAATACATGTACTTCCTTTGCAGCATCCCTTCCTTCTGCAATAGCCCAAACAACTAAAGATTGTCCACGGCGAACATCTCCGGCGGCAAAGACTCCATCGACAGAGGTTTTAAAATTGGAGGCCTTAACATTTCCTCTTTCATCGAGAGCGACGCCTAATTGTTGTAATAAACCATCGTGTTGAGGATGAACGAAGCCAATGGCAAGTAAAGCAAGATCGCAGGGAATTATTCTTTCAGTACCTGCTTTTTTTGAAAATCCATATCTGTTTTCAGCGGGAATAAAAGCCCATTCAACGTCTATAAGATGGATAGCAGAGACCTCACCATTCTCGTTCACTTCAAATGATTCTGTTAGAACAGACCATTCCCTGGTACATCCTTCCTCATGAGAAGAACTTGTCCTTAATATGAGCGGCCAGTTTGGCCATGAATCAGGTGTTCTGGTTAAGGAAGGTTTGACTAAAACCTCCAATTGAGTTACTGATTTAGCCTTATGTCTATTAGAGGTACCCACACAATCGGCGCCAGTATCACCGCCACCAATAACGACTACGTGTTTACCTGTTGCCCGAATGGATTCTGCTTCGGGAATAAAATCACCAGCGACTCGTCTATTATTTTGCTCTAAAAACTGCATTGCCGGATAAATACCCTTTCCATCTCTACCAGGAATGGGAAGATCTCTGGGAATGGTAGAACCTCCTGTTAATACGACGGCATCAAACTCGTTTTTCAATTGATCCACCGACAAATCAACCCCGACATTTACGTTTGTTCTGAAGCGAATGCCTTCAGCTTCCATCAGGCCGATACGACGTTCAAGCACCCATTTTTCCAGTTTAAAGTCAGGAATACCATATCGAAGCAGACCTCCAATACGGTCTTTACGTTCAAAAACAGTGACACTATGACCATATTTATTTAACTCTGCGGCGGCGGAAAGACCAGCAGGTCCAGAACCAATTATGGCCACTTTTTTACCTGTTCTGAAGGTTGGTGCTTTAGGTCTTAGAAAACCCTTTTCGAAAGCCATCTCGACGATGGTTTTTTCAATATGCTCAATAGCAACGGCTGGTTGATTTATACCAAGTACACAAGCAGCTTCACAAGGAGCTGGACAAATACGTCCTGTAAATTCGGGAAAATTATTGGTTTCCGACAAAATCTGAAATGCCTCTTGCCATTCTTCACGATAAACAGCGTCATTAAATTCAGGAATCACATTTCCCAAAGGACAGCCCGAGTGACAAAACGGAACACCACAATCCATGCAACGCGCGGCTTGCTGTTTCGTTTTTTCGACAGGAAACTCGTCATAAATCTCCTTATAATCTGATAAACGAACGTTCACCTCCCTGGAAGAAGGAAGTTCTCTTTTAAATGTTAAAAATCCTTTAGGATCTGCCATAACCTTATCTTTATAGAAGTTTGATTATCCGGCATTCACCGGAGTAACTAATAATTGTAATTTTTTATTCCGATTTGCCAACACTTTTTTATAATCAGCAGGCATAACCTTCTTGAAATGAAGCATTTCTGTTGACCAATGATCCAGGAGCTCCCCAGCAAAAGGAGATTTTGTATAAAAATAATGATTAAGTACCAGTTGTTTTAGGATATCTAAATCATCATTTTCCAGCACCTCAAGTTCCACCATTTCCCTATTCAAACGGGGAGAAAAAGTATTTTCCTTATCGTAAATATAAGCGACACCACCACTCATACCGGCGGCAAAGTTCTCGCCCGTTTCACCAAGCACCACAACTACGCCCCCTGTCATATATTCGCAACCATGGTCACCAATTCCCTCTACTACGGCCGTCACCCCTGAATTTCTAACCCCAAAACGTTCACCAGCACAGCCATTTATATACGCTTCTCCGGAAGTCGCGCCATAAAATGCTACGTTGCCAATAATAATATTATCTCGGGCAATAAAGGTAGCCTCTTTGGCTGGTACAACGATTAATCGTCCTCCTGACAGGCCTTTTCCAAAATAATCATTAGCTTCTCCTTCCAGTCTAAAGTGAATACCTTTTGCTCCAAAAGCACCGAAACTTTGTCCTGCCGAACCATTAAAGGTGTATTGAATAGTACCTTCAGGCAAACCTTCTGCTTTAAATCGTTTAGAAATTTCGTAAGAAAGCATGGTTCCTGTTGCCCTATCTATATTCCTGATATTGAAATTGCCCTGTACCTTTTGAACATTTTCCAAAGCTGGCAAAGCTGCTTTAATTAAGACATGATCCAATATATTTGCCATGCCATGATCCTGAGGAACCAATTTATACTGGCCAACCGATTCATGAGCAGGTTCCTTATACAGAATAGGACTTAGATCAAGGTGTTTATATTTCCAGTGTTGAATATCCTTCTTCAATTTCAGCATTTCGACTTTTCCTACCATTTCATTGATAGACCTGAATCCGAGTTCCGCCATAATCTGGCGAACATCATTGGCCAGGAAGTGAAAAAACTGAATAACATGTTCAGGTTTTCCTGTAAATCTGCTTCTGAGTTCAGGATCTTGGGTTGCTATACCAACAGGGCAGGTATTAACATGACATTTCCGCATTAAAATACAACCTTCTACCACTAAAGCAGCCGTAGCGACTCCCCACTCTTCCGCACCTAAGAGCGTTGCCATAACAATATCTCTACCTGTCCTTAACTGACCATCGGTTTGCAGCACCACCCTATCTCTCAGTTTATTTTTCACTAAAGTCTGGTGAGATTCAGCGAGTCCAAGTTCCCACGGAAGGCCAGCATGCCTAACCGAGGTTAGAGGCGAAGCTCCTGTTCCACCGTCATGTCCTGAAATGAGAATAGCATCGGCGTGAGCTTTAGCAACACCTGATGCGATGATACCTACACCAGCTTTTGACACTAGTTTGACATTAATTCTTGCTACAGGATTTGCATTTTTCAAATCAAAAATCAATTGAGCCAAGTCCTCAATGGAATAAATATCATGGTGAGGCGGCGGAGAAATGAGACCAACGCCAGGAGTTGAATGTCTTACTCTACCGATCCAGTCATCCACTTTATGACCAGGCAGCTGTCCCCCCTCTCCGGGTTTAGCCCCTTGAGCCATTTTAATTTGTAATTCATCTGCATTGGCCAAATAATAACTTGTCACACCAAATCGACCGGAAGCCACTTGTTTTATAGCTGAGCGTTCCCAATCGCCATTTTCTTTAGGTTGAAAACGGATTTCATCCTCACCCCCTTCACCGGAATTACTTTT
>BJGN01000134.1 GCA_014190515.1 Bacteroidota bacterium | reverse complement strand
GGCACTATTTTTTATGATGGTGATTTTGCAAAGGATACTACGCTCAAAAGAGATTCATTTTATTTTGCGCTGGCTCCCTTCATTTTTCCAGGCCTTGATAAGTTTCAAGAAAATCAAGTCCAGTTTAAGGGTAAATTATTTTCTTATGACATATTTCCAGTTTTTCAAGAAACGGTAAGAATCAGACCTTTTGACTATTCATTGGGCTTTAATCATAAAACGCCTAAGGAGGGTTATTCAACTTACAGGGGAAAAGGTAAATATGTCGGTGAATTAGATTTGAGTAACCGGGGATTTAAAGGAAAGGGCAGGTTAGATTATCTTGGAGCGGCCATTAATGCGGAAGATTTTGTTTTTCAACCGAATAAGGTGAATGGTAGTGCAAAGAATTTTTCTTTGGAGGAAGAAATAAAACCCCTCGAAATTCCCAAAGTGGTAGGGAAAGAGGTTACTGTAACCTGGAAACCTTATCAGGATAGCCTTTATCTGGCTTCAGGTTCTCAGTCTTTTTCCGTTTTTAAATCCGGTTCCTATCTTTTTGATGGTAATTTAATTCTTACTCCTGATGGGGTTGGTGGTAGTGGCTTGCTAAACTGGCCATTGGCTTCGTTAAAGGCAGATAAACTTAAGTTTGGTGCCAATACAGCAAGAAGTGATACCGCTCGGCTTAAAATTAAAGGGAAAACAGAGGAGGAAGTTTTGTTGGAGGCTCTTAATGTTAAGGCGGACCTTAACTTCAACAATGGCTTGGGTATCTTCACTGGTAATGACGGAAAGTTATTAACTAATCTTCCTTTTAATCAATATACTACCTCTTTAATTGATTTTGATTGGAATATCAAAGATCAAATGGTTTATTTTAAGTCTGATACTGCTTCCGTTGGTTTATTTGCCTCGAAAGTAGCTAATCAGGATTCTTTGCGGTTTAATGGCAAAAATGCCCGGTATAATCTAAAAGATTTTAGTCTTGAAATAGGTGGCGTAGAATTTATTCATGCGGCGGATGCCAGAATTTTTCCCGATAAAGGGACGGTCACTATTCGTTCAAATGGATTAATTGATTCTTTTGCTAATGCTATTATTATCTGTGATACCATAAACCAGAATCATAAAATTATAAAGGCAAACGTGAAGGTAAAAGGTAGAAAGGACTATGTAGCCTCTGGCTTTTATGAGTATAACCTGCCTGGTAAAAATCAGGAAATTGCCTTCTCATCGATTATTGGTCAACGGGTTGGTAAGGGTTTAATGTCTCAAAAGGCCACAGCAACCAGAGCTAAAGGTGAAATTGATGCCTTGGACGATTTTCGAATAGATACAAAAACGAGCTTTTATGGAGAAATTGGCCTCGCCTCAGAAGTTATAAATCTCTCTTTTGACGGCTATGCAAGACTTGAATCTTCAGCTATTGAGGAAAACAATTGGTTCAGGCTGAATACCAAGGCAGATAAGAAAAATCTCGTCATTGAGGCGAACAGGCCAAAAGATCCTGAAGGCCTCTTCCTTGAAACAGGCTTCTTTTTGAGTGCCGAAAATGCCTCTATTTATCCAAGGTTCTTACAACCGCTTTCCTCTAGAAAAGATAGACCAATCTTTCCTGCTAATGGTTTTATTAGGTACGAAAGACTGAAAGATCAATTTCTATTTGGCGATTCACTCTGTGTGTCGAGAGGAAATTGTATGGGCAACCTGCTACTTTTAGATGATAAATCAGCTAGAATTACAGCAGAAGGTGACTTTAACCTCGCTACTGGATTAAAAATGGCCGATGTTAAGGCTACCGGGTTTTTGAAAACTACCATTCCCCCAACACAGGAAATGTCAGATACAGGAGAGGTTCAAAAATTAGTACTCGATTTAGACCTAATTCTTGGGCTTAATCTGAAGATACCTGAAAAATTTCTAAGAATTATTGAAAATGAAATGGCCAGTGCCGCCTTTGGTTCTGAACCTATTGCCTACCTTTCTGACCTGGATTATTACAACCGCTTGCTTACCAGATTACTGGGTAACACAGATGAAACTAAAGAGGTGCTTTCCCAGTTAAGTTCTGGCCTTTTTGAGATTCCCGCTAAACTGAATCCCTATTCTTTTCTATTTGGCAATGTAAAACTGAAATGGGATGATGAATATCAGGCTTTTATAAATGCTAATACCAATGTGGGGCTTATTAGCGTCGGAGGAAAACCAGTGAGTAAAAAAATTAATACGTTCATTGAAATTAAAATGCCCGCTAATAATGACGATAGAATTTATGTTTATTTGAAATTACCTAATGATATCTATTATTATTTTGGTCTCAGAAAAGGATTCCTGGAAGTTAATTCCAATGACTCCAGGTTCCAGGATGAATTGACTAAAACCAAAAAGCCTGATCTTTTATTGAAAATGCCAAACGGTGAGATATTAGAAATTCAGGCAGTTGAATCTAATAGAGCTCAAATGTTTATGCGAAGAGCCATGTCTGCAGGGGGTAAATAATTAATCTGCCAAACTTTGTCTGAAGTCATTTATTAAATCACCCATCGCTTCTATGCCTACAGATACCCTGATGAGTCCTTCGCTTATCCCATATTTCTCTCGCACCGCCGCTGGTACATTTCTATGTGACATGGTGTAAGGATGCATGATCAATGTGTTAACATCGCCCAATGTCGGAGCAATAGTTGCTAATTTTAACTTATCAATACATTTTCTGGCTACTTCAATACCTCCGTTTAATTCAAAAGATAGCATTCCTCCAAAATATTGCATTTGTTTACTTGCAATACTGTGTGATTTGTGTTGAGAAAGCCCGGGATAATACACCTTATTTACAGATGGGTGTGAAGATAAAAATTTTGCGAATTCCATCGCATTTGAACTATGCTTCTCCATGCGTAAAGCTAGCGTTTTTAATCCGTTATTCACCAACCAGGCATCCCAGGGATTTGCAGAACAGCCCATTAATTTTACCGTTTGTTTGACACGTTGCATTACTTCAGTGTTTTTACCAATAATACATCCTGAAATTGTATTTCCGTGCCCATTCAAATATTTAGTGGTAGAGTGCACGACATAATCAATGCCCCATTTTAAAGGCTGTTGTACTATAGGCGTACAAAAAGTATTATCAATGACGGTTAATTGGTTATATTTTTTTGCCAGCGAAACTAATTTTTCTAAATCAACACAGGTTAAAATTGGATTGGTTGGCGATTCTAAATAGATGAGACGAATGGACTGATCGTTGGAAAGGATATTTTCAACTTGTTCCACATCATTTAAATCTGCCGTTTCAAATCCTATGTTGTATGAGGCCAGTATTTGATTGAAAAAATCAGTAGTTCCGCCATAAATATCTGCCTGGGTCAGTATCTTATCACCTGGTTTTAGTAAAGCCATTAAAACGGCAGATATAGCCGCCATGCCAGAGCTAACTAATACACAGTGAGCATTTTCTTTTAAGCCATAAGATTCCAGGGCAGCTAATTTTTCAGCTACTGCATCACAGGTGGGATTACCGAAACGGCCATATAGATAACCACTTTGAGCGCCAGAAAAAATATCTATACCTTGTTGTAAATTATCAAAAACAAAGGAAGATGTGGCGTAAATGGGTAAGGTATGCGAAGAAGTGTCCATAGGATCAACCGTTTCCTGAACGCAAAATGTAGCTGCTGAAAAAATAGGTTCACTCATTTAATTTGTTTGTTTTGACTATTTATCTGTAAGGTAAGAAAGGTAATCACCTGAAGGTATCTTTTTTAAAGGTAAAACATCCTTTGTATATAAATAAGCGTAGGCATACATTTCTATTTCCCTACTGTTTACTTTTACTACAGCGCGGATATATTCATTATCCTCTGGAAATAATGGGTTTATGTCTTCATAATCGTCAAGTAATGGGAACATTTTTTCTGGTGCATGCAGCCGATAAATTTGTCCGAAAACTTTATGCTCATGGGTTATATCTAAAACCATTGCCGGATAATCTCCAAGGTCATATAGATTTGCAAAAACGTATCCATGCCCTAAAAATTCTGCCTCTATAAGGAATTGAGTAGATATCGAAAGATTACATTCTGGTAATAATGTTCCATAAACGAATAGTAAGTCCATTTTCCTTTCGATTTAAATACCTTTGCAATATACTTTAAATTTTAGGAAAATTACCATGTTAACTAGAAAGAAATCGACTACTTATTTGGAAGATAACCCTTTTGTTTTGTCTGAAAACAGGAAAACTATACCTGTTCGAATTTGGTTGGATAATGTTAGAAGTGCACTAAATGTTGGCTCAGCTTTTCGCACGTCTGATGCTTTGGGTATTGAAAAATTATACTTATCTGGCATTACGCAACAACCTCCTCATAAAGAAATTTTAAAAACAGCGTTGGGTTCAACTCAAACCGTGTCCTGGGAATTTATAGAAAATGAAGTTTCAATGGTAAAGGAATTGAAAGAAGATGGTTGGGAAATTATACTGGCTGAACAAGTGGAAGGAAGTATTTGGTTGCAAGATTTTGAATTTATCAAAAATCATAAATATGTGATTATATTTGGGAATGAAGTTGATGGTGTGCAACCTCTTTTTCTTCCTTTAGCCAATGCTGTGGTAGAAATTCCTCAGGTGGGCTCAAAGCATAGCTTAAATGTTTCCGTTTCTATGGGTATGATTCTCTGGGAAGCTTTCAGAAAATTACTTTAAATCAAACTATTTCATCATGAGAATTGATCAGATTAAAGTTATCAGAAAAAATTTGAAACTGCAAAAACCTTATGCCATAGCCGGAAGAGTTATTGATGATGTGGAAAATATCTGTTTAACTATTCAATTGGAAAATGGTATCATTGGTTATGGTGCCGCAAATCCAGCGCCTGAAGTAGTAGGGGAGTCCCCCATTGAAGCGGAAGATGTTCTAAATAAATGGGTTTTACCTCGATTGAAGGGTAGGGATATCAGAGGCTTTTTAGGTTTGATAAGGGAATTTCAACAACTTATTCCAAATAATCCGGGGGCTTTGGCAGCGCTTGATATTGCCTTACACGATGCGTATGGGCAATGGGCAAAAATACCTGTGGTGGATATTTATGGGAAACATTTCGATGAGTTACCCACTTCTGTAACCATTGGTATCATGAATGTGGAGAATACCCTGAAGGAGGCTATTAATTTTTATAACGATAAATTTACTGTTTTTAAGATTAAAACAGGAGATAATCCTGTGTCTGATGTACTGAGAATTAAAGCCTTAAGGGAAAATTTTGGTGATAGAGTTACCCTTAGAGTGGATGCAAATCAAGGTTATTCTTCAGAGGATCTTTCTTATTTTTTAAATGAAACTACCCATCAAAACATCGAATTAATCGAACAACCATTTAGGATTGGCTTGGAAAGTGACCTCTTGGTTTATCCGGAAACGATTAGACGTACTTTCTGTGCCGATGAATCTCTAAAATCTACCAAATCAATCTTTCCTTGGCTCATTGAAAAGCCTTTTGGTATTTTTAATATCAAATTAATGAAATGTGGGGGTATTTTAAACGCCATGGATATTGGTAGAATCGCTGAACTAGCTGGAATATCTTTATTCTGGGGTTGTAATGACGAGAGTTGTATCAGCATAACCGCCGCTTTACATGCGGCTTTTGCTAATAAAAATACAAAATACATTGATTTAGACGGAAGCTTCGATTTGGGCGAAGATTTTGTGAATGGTGGATTCTATGTAAAAGAGGGCAAAATGGGGATTTACAAGGATAGATTTGGCCTCGGTTTTATAAACGATGAATTTAAATTACCATAAAAATTTACCCTCCAATTGGTCCACCTTATCTATATCTCCTAATCGAAATTTGATGGGTATGCCATTTTTCTTTTCCAGAAATACCTCAATTCTGCAAAACAATGCCAGCGGTCTGGCCGAAACTCCATTAAAAGGAGAGGGTTTGTAGTAGGTCTTTATCATTGTATTTGTCGAATACTTTTGTGCAGTGGTTAATGGTAAAGATGCTTCCTGGAAAGATAAGTAAGTTACATCGTCACTCTGCAATTCCGGTATAGACTTGTTAATTATAGAAATTCTGGAGGGTAACTGAGCCATTAAGGGAAAAAAAACAGAAGCTATAAAAAGCGTTAAAAGGAGAAAGAAACGCAGATTATTTTTCATTTTTTACCTTTTTTGTACCAGAATACATCTCAAATTTCAAAAATTTGCAGGCAATGTTGCCATTAAAAAGAGGAATTTTCCTTGAAGTTCTCAAACCAATGGCTTTCGCCGCTTCCGGATTTCCAGTAATCACCCAGGCTTGATAACCCTCATATCCGGATTTAAACTTATCGCCTAATTTTTTATAAAAAAGGGAAGCATCCTCAAGAGACATACGGGCATCATAAGGTGGATTAACCATTAAAATACCTGGAGGAGGCGGAGGAATACTTTTTTCAAAAGACCTGGTTTCGATGGAAATTGTATCTAAAAGACCAGCTGAACGAATATTTGCTTTGGTAGCACGGGTAGCACTTTCGCGAATATCACCTCCGTAAATACCGATATTGAAGGGAACTTCCTTACTTATACTTTCATTTCGTACCTTTTTTAATAACTCCGGTTGGAAATTTGGCCACCGCTGGAAACAAAATCCGTCCTTTCGGTTCTTATTTGGTGCGATATTTCGGGCAAAAAGGGCAGCTTCAATTAACAAAGTACCTGATCCACACATAGGATCTATAAAAGGGCAATCTTTATTCCATTGGCTTAATCGAATCATACCCGCCGCTAATACCTCGTTTAAAGGCGCTTCTTCACCTTCTTCTCTATAACCTCTTCTGTGAAGAGAAGTTCCTGATGAATCGAGGGATACGGTAAACGTTTTATCGTTATTATGGACATTTATCCTTAGATCGGGAAAATTGATATCAACATTTGGCCTCACATCAAATAAAGACCGGAATCGGTCAACGACGGCATCTTTAGTCTTTAAAGCAATATAATGAGAATGGCGAAATACTTCACCTTGGGCAATAGCATCAACGGCAATGGTTCCTGTAGGAGAAACATACTTTTCCCAGGGAATTTCATTCATACAGTCGTAAAGCTCCGTTTCATCTTCAGCTTCAAACCTTACAATGGGAATAAGAATCCTAAGTGCAGTACTAAGGCAAATATTCAGGCGATATACGCCTTCTAGATCAGTTTCACAAAACACAGAACGGGTACCTAACTCAATATTTTCAGCACCAAGTAACTGAAGTTCACTGGCCAGGACTTCTTCAAGCCCTGCCAGTGTTTTCACTATTAATTTCAAAATTTATGCTTTTTCAAAAACATTTCTCACTAAATCGGCCGCTTCTTCAAGAGCAATAGCCGATTGAACGGCAAGTCCTGATT
>BJGN01000133.1 GCA_014190515.1 Bacteroidota bacterium | reverse complement strand
AGGTGTTTTTTATATTCCTCTGCTAATGCAGGATTATCTTGAATTTCCTTTTCAAGTTGCATTTTTTCATCGCCAAATAATTCCTTATTGGCCAATGCCATCAGTTTTTCTGTGTACTCAGAAGTATTCATTGTCCTAAATTTTTTAAGTTAGTTGCCAATTCCGGCGAATTATCAATAAGTCCAAGTAATTTTTGATAACAACGAAATTTATGCTTCCTGGCATTATCGCCTGATGGAAGTCCCATTTCCTCCGCAATTTCATTCATGGAGTAGGAAAGTTTCCATAAGGATAATATTTTACTACAATTATCGCCTAACTGATCGAATAAGGTCGCAACCATATTTTGTCCTTCATTATTAAGCATGGTATCCAGTGGATTTTCCCCAGTAGATTGGTCATAAGGAGTAAAATCTTCCTTTAATTCCACCCGTTTATTTTTCCTTTGCTGGTTTGACCAAATGAAGCGGCAAACACCAAAAAGATAACTTTCAATGGTTCCACGGTCTTCATATTCATCTTGCCGAATTTTACGATCCAGCGTAATAATTCCTTCGTGAAACACATCCCTGGCATCTTCGTCATTTCCGCCATGATTAGTAACCATTTGCTTAATCTTAAAGAACAATCCTGTAACGTTATACAGGCTTGACAATGCTTGCTCTCTTTTTAAACCGCCAGAACGTATGGCAGCAGCTAAATCCATTGTTTCTGAACTACTATTCATAGTTTATATGTTTTTAAGACCAAATTATGTTCCGTTTCACATTACAAAAATAAAATAATTCTGTTAATCTTTTTTTGATACATTTATGCTTTTTAAATGGTTAATCCCTTTAATTTTATAGGATTGAATCGCTTAATATGAATAGATGTTTTCTTTATCATGGTGTAAATAGTTGGATAATTCTACTCCTTCTTTTGAATTTGATTTGCATTTTCAGCAGTTGTAAAAAAAAGCTATTGGATAAGGAAGAACTTCCTCTAAATTATTCAGATTATGTGTTTTTGGCTGAAAAATACTATGATAATAATCAATTAGATTCAGCTTATTATTATTTGTTGAAAATTAAAAAATTCTTCCCTGTCCCACCACGAGATATTGATACTACTATGGTAGGTTTACCAAACACTTTAATGGGATTTTATTTTGAAGATATGAATCAACCTGATTCAGCCTTGATATATCACAAAATGGCATATCAGGATAGAATTCTATATTTTGGTGAAAGCCATCCAGAAACATCAAAATCAATTAATAATTTAGGATTGTTATTTCAAAGATATTCAGAGTATAATACTGCTGAAGGTTATTTTATAAATGCTATTTCTTTAGTTAAGGATTTCCAGTTATATCAAAAGGAATATTTAAAATACACGCTGAACTTAAGTAACAACTATTATTTGGATAAAAATTTTATTACCTCCCTTACTCTGTTAAATAGCTTATCATTTGACAATGAAGATGAAAATGTCGGAAATATTTATCTTGCAAAAGCCAATTGTTATATGTCTTTAAAAGAATTTAACAAGGCAATATACTATTTTAATAAAGCATATCCTTTATTTGATAAAAATCTACTAAGAAAAGCACAACTAGCTAATAACCTGGGTAACGCCTATAGTAACCTATATCAAGATTCTAAGGCACTTGTGTATTATAATAAAGCCCTTGAAATAAGAAAAAATAGTCAAAATATCACCAATAATGAATTGGGAGAAATACATGGAAATATTTCTTCCACTTATTTAAAGTTAAATGAACTGAAAAAGGCTTCCTTCCATTTAGAACAAGCAAAAAAATATTACCTTAAAAATAATCCTGTTAACCAGCTGGCGCTTTCAAATATAGAAGAGATAATTGGGCAATATCATTTATTGCGTTTTGACGTTGAATCAGCAATAAAATCGTATGAGCAATCACAATTTCTTCATGATTCCATATTATATACTCCTTCATTAGAAAGTGGTAACAGATATTTAACGCTTGCAAATTTATATCTGCTGCCACCATTCAGGGATACCTTAAAAGGATTGTTTTATTTAAAGAAGGTAAATAAAACTGGATCAGAATTACTGAAATTAGAAGCTCTTTTGCTTAACACCTCCATTTTAATAAATCATAAAAAATATAGGGAGGCAAAAATCAATTTAAAAGAAATATTAGAAGTTGAATCGCAGATAAATTTTGAAAATCCAATAAAACAAGTAGAAATAAAATTACAAATAGCGACATATTATGTAAACCTGGATGATATTGAAAAAGCAAGATATATAAACTATCAAGCCCACAAATTATTGAATGAATTATCAATAAAAAACGGTGTCCATTATTATCGAAATCTGTTGAAATATGAGTTATTAGAAATTCAATGTTTATTGAAAGATAAAAAGGATTCAATTGCATCCAAAAAGGCAAACCACAATTACCTGTGGATTGATTCCATACAATCAATTAAGCCATTCCTAAAAAAGGATAGAATAATTAATGAACTCAAATCATCCTTCATTGATTATTATTTCATTGCTAAATCAGGTAATAAATTAGCCCTGCTAAGTGCATTGTATTACCCATATAATAAAAATAAATACCCTAAAAGCAAACCTAATTCCCTATTTATAAGGTATAAGGTTACTCAGGATAAATTAATCATTTGGACGGAAATCAATGGTAAAAAAGATGTTTTTTTTAGGAAAATGCCTATTCCATTGGATAAATCTATATTATCCATTAGAAATGCTATTAGAGAAATGCCTTCGGCCGGAGAAAAATCTAAGGTAAATTACAAGGATATTTATCGAGTTTTGGTTGAGAAACTAAGTTGCAGCCTATTACCTGACATTCCATTAGAAACAGAAAGTATCCTGTTTTTCCCTGATCAGATACTTTCGATATTGCCCTTTGAAATCCTCGTCCATCCGACAAACCCTAAAAAACGGTTGATAGAAAATTATTCCATCTCCTATCATTTCATTTCAACTTCGGTAATTTATAAAACTAATAAAAAATTAAGGCGAAAAATTTTAGCATTTTCTCCTGATTTTCAAAAGGATTCAAGAGGTTTTGCCAATTTAAAGTATAGTGAGACTGAAATAAAAAAAATAAGTGAATACTATCCAACTTTACCATTTACAAAAGATAAGGCGAATGTAAAAAATTTCAAAAAAGAAGCACCGTCCTACGAATGGATTCATTTAGCCACACATAGTGATCCAAATTTAAATTCTGAGGAAGGAGGAGCGCTTATTTTTTCTGAAAATATACATAAGAATGAACCCTCTATTCTTTATGCTAATGAGATAATTTCTCTAAAAATAAGGGCAAATTTAGTCGTATTATCTGCTTGTCAATCTTCTATTGGACAATATACACCTACTCAGGGAATGAATAGTATTGCTCAGGCATTTTTAAATGCGGGAGCAAAATCTGTAGTTACCAGTTTGTGGCAAGTGGATGATAGAAGTACAGCGCAGTTTATGGAAATCTTTTATTATTATTTATCCAAAGGATTTACAAAAAATAAGGCACTTCAATTCACAAAAAAGAAAATGATGAATAAAATGCCTTACTTTTGGGCACCATTTATTTTAATTGGTGAAACCGGGGATATTTGATTTATCCTGCCACTTCCTTTTGAGATTATCAACCTCCATTTTTAATGATTTAAATCTATCATAAGCATCTTTACCTGGAAGTTGATCTGCTGTATTCAACATTTCCCGTAAATATAAAATCTGATCTATTAACATTGGCTGACTGTACGCAACTGATTTGGAAGTAATTAACTCATTTTCCATATCAGTACAAAAAGAATAAGCCATTGATGATTTATCTACTTTTTGCACCGATTCTTTTAATTGAGCAGCTAAATCTTTTGCTTGCCACTCCAAATCGCGAATTTGCAAGGACAATTCTACCTGTTGTTTTAATATATCTGGCGTTATCTGGTTCGATTGTAACCTCGGATCCATTAATAATTGAAAATATTGTGAATATTTCTTCTGACCATAGTTAAATTCAATCAGGTAAGTACCTGGAGCTGCTAGCACCCCATTTTTACCATTTGTACTAAATCCGGTATATCTCATATCCCAGGAAAATCGATGAATACCATTTTCTGTTTTTAGATCTGCTTTAAAACCCTTCGTTCTGAATCCGGTAGCCATATCCACTTTATCTGAAGATGTATCTTCAGACGTTTTTTCATCTGCACTGGAAAATTCCCTGACTAATCTACCTTTGTCATCTGTTATTTTAAGGGTTAAAATAGTATCTTTTTGAATTGGAATAAAATACTCAAAAAACACTGAGGGAGAAGGATATTTAGTCAAATCAGCTGAAGAACTAGGCTGATAGCGCATTCTATATTGTGGATTTGGTTTTATAAAAGTAAACTCAGTTATATTTCCCAGATTTTTCCATGCTCTGATGGACTGAATATTATCCAAAACATAAAATCCTCTACCCATGGTTGATAACACCAGATCATTATTTTTAATTTTCATATCGGAGATTGGTGTGATGGGAAGATTAAGCTGAAAGGGGAACCATGACTGCCCATCATTTAGGGATAGGAATAGACCATATTCAGTACCGGCGTACAAAATACCAGGAACTTGCGGATCTTCACGAATAACTCTTACTGGGTAATCGAAAGGAATACCGTTTTCTCCTGTAGTTAATAACTGCCAGGTCTCTCCATAATCAGCTGATTTGTATATATAAGGTTTCCAGTCACCCAGTTGATACCTTAGAACAGAAAAATAAATCTTTCCCTTTTGATGGGCGGAAGGTTCAATACAATCAATTCTACCGCCAGGAAGAAGAGAATTTGGCGTTATATTTTTCCAATTTTTACCTTCATCTCTGGTTAAGAATAAAGGCCCGTCATTCGAGCCAGTGTAAATGACCCCCTTCTCCAAGGAAGACACCGCAATATCATAAAGGGTACTATAATATTCTTCTCCTGTAACATCCCTTGTTATTGGACCACCTGAAATAATTTGTGTTTCAGGTGTTCTGGCGGTAAGGTCGGGAGAAATTCTAAGCCATGATTTTCCACCGTCCATGGTTTTATGTAAAAATTGCGAGCCGTAATAAACTGTTTTAGGATCAAACGGAGAAACCTCTATGGGAGTTACTCGTTGAAAGCGATAAGTCAAATTATCTGGTTCATGGCCATAAATATTCGAGGCACCTATATAATATTGCATTTCCTGGCCTGTTTTTTTATTAAAAACACCGAATCTACCTTTACAATTCGCATAAACCAGGTCAGGATTTCCTGGCATTGGAACCACGGGACCAGTTTCACACCCTCCTACTTCTATCCAAAAATTATCTGTCCTGTTTAAAGCATTATAAGGAGGCAAAACAGGTAAGGCAATGGTCGTATTATCTTGTTGACCGGCATATAACCAATAGGGAAATTGATCGTCTATATCTACCTGATACAATTCAGCAGTAGATTGATTGTCTTGAGGTGACCAGATTTGACCTGCATTTCTTGTCACATTGGCTCCGCCATCATTTGCTTGAATCCAGATATCAGGTTGTTTAGGATTAATCCAAATATCGTGATTATCACCATGAGGCGTATTTAGTGTGTTCCAGGATTTACCTAAATCTTTAGAAGACCAGAGAGAAGTAGAATTAACTATCACCCAATCGGAATGAACGGGATGAACATCTATATTACAATAATAAAATGGTCTATCTAAAAGAGGAGCAAAAGAGCTTATTTTACTCCAGTTAAGACCTTTATCTTCTGAAAGATAGACGCCTCCCTGGCCTTTATCCGCTTCAATCAGCGCATAAACTCTATCTGGAGAAGCAGGAGAAGTAGCCAGATCAATTTTGCCAATGAGTCCATCGGGAAGGCCAATTTTCATATTTTCCCAGGTATTTCCACCGTCAAGAGATCTAAAAACGCCACCCACATTTGCACCGGAAATAATAGTCCAAGGTTTCCTGTCAACACGCCATGAACCGGCATATATAATATTTTGACTGGTTGGATGTATTTCCAGATCACTAAACCCAACAGAATCATTTAAATACAATATTTTCTTCCAGTTAACTCCCCCATCCTCTGTTTTGAAGATACCTCTATCTTCATTAGGGGCAAAAGCATTACCTATGGCAGCCACATAAACGATATCAGCATTTAAAGGATCAATTTCCACTGCTCCAATATGAGCTGTATTTTCAAGACCAATAAATGACCAGGTTACTCCTTGGTCAATAGATTTATACATGCCTTTTCCAGCAATAACATTACTTCTTATACCATCGGAACCTGTACCACAATAGATTATCTTAGAATTAGAAGGTGCTAATCTAATGGCACCGATGGAAGGACTTTTAAAATACTTATCAGAGACAGGCGACCAATTTTGACCATAATCAGACGATTTCCAAACACCACCACCTGTTGAACCTAAAAAGAAGATATTAGGCTCATCGGCATGACCGGTTACCGAAGTAACCCTACCTCCCCGGGTAGGACCTAAAGATCTGAATGAAAAGGAAGTATTGAGAGGTATAGCATTTTGACCAACTAAGGTGTAGATGGAAAAAGAGAAACAAAAAATAATAAGAAAACGAAAAAACTGATTGCTCATAAAAAAAGGTATATTTAAGCTAATGATAGCATAAAATACACCTTTTTTTAAGATTTTTTAAATTTAACGCATTATTTTACGTACATAACATCTTTTACTGCTTTTATAACTTTCGCCGCATTTGGCATATAGGCGTCAACTAAAGGAGCAGCGTAAGGCAAAGAAGTATCGGCTGCATTAACCCGAATAACTGGTGCGTCGAGATAATCAAAAGCATAACGTTGCATTTGATAAGTTACTTCAGAAGAAACGCCGGCAAAAGGCCATGATTCATCAATAACCACCATTCTATTCGTTTTTTTCAAGGACTTAACCAAAGTATGATAATCTAATGGACGAATAGTTCTTAAATCAATAACTTCTGCTGAAATTCCCTCTTTTGCCAATTCATCAGCAGCTTCAAGAGCCACGAGCATCATTTTATTATAAGACACCAATGTGACATCAGTTCCCACGCGTCTAACAGCTGCCAATCCTATAGGCACCGTATATTCTCCCTCTGGAACTAATCCTTTAAAACCATAAAGCAATTCTGATTCCATAAAACAAACTGGATCGTTATCTCTGATAGCCGATTTTAACAGACCTTTAGCATCTGCCGGATCAACACAAGAAATCACTTTAAGACCAGGTACGTTAGCCATCCAACTTTCAAAAGTTTGAGAATGTTGCTGAGCCAACTGTCCTGCAGCACCAGACGGACCTCTAAAAACAATAGGGCAACTAAACTGACCAGCAGATTGAGAAAGAGTTTTAGCGG
>BJGN01000132.1 GCA_014190515.1 Bacteroidota bacterium | reverse complement strand
TGGTGTTCCAACATCAATGGATGGGTATTGGTACGGCCATTTTTAGCTTTGCAGCCTTTTTTATTAAACGTATCAGAGATATTTTAACTACCGTGACGGTTTGTGCCTTAACGCTCACTGGACATTTTGGGGGTAATTTGACGCATGGTGAGGACTATCTTTTTCCGAAAAAGAAAAGTGCCCCCTTGCAAATGATTCCAACGATAGATTCCGCGCAACAGGAAGTTTCAAAGGTATCTCCGACGGATTTGGCTATAACTAATCAGAAATCTTCCGCCCAGATTCAACCAAATACGGAAAAGGCTGAAAAGGTGGAAACCAGTTTTATATTTAGAGAGGCTGTCTTACCCATTTTAGAAAAGAAGTGTTACAGTTGTCATTCTGCAACAAAAAAGAAAGGTGGTTTGCGCCTCGATACAGAAGAATTTATTCTCTTAGGTGGCAAAAATGGAGCAATCCTTACCGCAGGTAATCCTGAAAATAGTACATTATACCTGTCCATGCTATTACCTGAAGACGATGATAACCACATGCCGCCTAAAGGTAAACCGCAACTTACCCCTCAAGAAATAGCTATTTTCCATCAGTGGATTAAACAAGGTGCCTCTTTTCGGGAAGAAATGAAGGTTTTTCTTGAACATCAGGAAGAAAAAAAGGAGGTGATTGAAACTAAACCGGTCAATGTTTCAGTACCCAAAACGTCTGTCCCACCTTCTTTTGTGCAAGATGTTGAAGGCAATATTTTGAAAAATAAGATGGAAGCGGTTCCTCCCTCCTTATTGAATCAATTAAAACAGCAAAATATCATTGTCAGTAATTTTGGAACGAATTCAAATTATTTGATGGTAAATTTTGTGAATGTGAGAGATTATCGCTCCACTTTGATAGATGATGTGCTGAAATTAGGTGATAAAGTGGTTAGATTGCGTTTGAGCCAACAACCAGTAAGTGATTCAGATATTAAAAAATTAAGTGGGCTGAAAAATATTACCCGCTTAAATCTTGAAAAAACACCTATTACTGATCTGGCGTTGAACCATATAAAAAATCTGCCAAATTTGGAACAGATAAATCTATATGGTACCAATATTACCGATAATGGATTATTGGAATTGGCAAATTGTGCTCAGCTGAAGGTGGTTTTTCTTTGGCAAACTAAAACCACGGCAAAGGGAATTGAACAATTGAAGAGGTCATTGCCCAATGTGCAAGTGGAATTGGGTGGCGTTCAATTTGCAAAGCCCGATACCGCAAAAACCAAAAATTTAGATTAACTTAGAGCGTCTTCCTAATGTACTAAAATGAACGTTAATGAATATTTTTGAGGAATATAACCATAAAATGAACCGTCGGAACTTCCTTTCCGGAAGTGTTTTAGGTCTCGGTGCTACGGCCTTGAGTGGTTTAATGAATGATAATAATCTGTTTAACAATGATTTGCAATTGCCTCATTTTGCACCAAAAGCAAAGCGAATCATTTACTTGTTTCAAAGTGGCGCCCCATCACAACTCGATTTATTTGACTATAAACCTAGATTGAAAGAGATGTTCGGCCAGGAGTTACCTGCCTCCATTCGGGGGGAGCAAAGGGTAACGGGTATGACGGCGCATCAAAAATCTTTTCCATTAGCGGGAAGCAAATTTAATTTTGCGCAGTATGGTAAAGGAAGGATTTGGTTGAGCGAAATTTTACCTTATCACCAGCAAATTGCCGACGAAATGTGTGTGATAAAATCAATGCACACGGAAGCAATTAATCATGACCCCGCCGTTACGTTTCTTCAAACGGGAAGTCAACAAGGCGCACGTCCCAGTTTTGGTTCCTGGATAAGTTATGGCCTAGGTTCCGAGAATAAAAATTTACCCGCTTTTTGTGTGTTGCTCTCTCGATCAAACAACGGCGACCAGCCGCTGTACGCTAAATTGTGGAATAATGCTTTTCTGCCTTCCGAGCATCAAGGAGTATTATTTAGATCAGGTGATGACCCAATTTTATATTTAAAAGATCCTAAAGGAATTGATAAATTTTCCCGACGGGACATGCTGGATGCTCTGGCGAAGTTGCATAAACTTGAGATTGAACAAACGCTCGATGATGACCTGAATGGGAAAATAGCGCAGTACGAAATGGCTTATCGGATGCAAACCTCTGTGCCCGAAACACTTGATGTAAGTAAAGAACCTGATTGGATATTTGATCTTTATGGAAAAGATGCGCGAAAGCCTGGTTCTTATGCTGCTAATTGTTTGTTAGCCAGAAAGTTAATTGAAAATGATGTCCGTTTTGTTCAGCTCTATCATCAGGGATGGGATCAACACGGCAATCTGCCTTCCGAAATTTCAAAGCTGGCAAAAGATGTAGATCAACCTTCTGCTGCCCTGATTCTTGACTTAAAACAAAGAGGTTTGCTCGAAGATACTCTTGTTGTCTGGGGCGGAGAATTCGGACGCGGTTGTTATTCTCAAGGTAAACTCACCGTCGATAATTATGGCCGGGATCATCACCCGCGTTGCTACTCTATCTGGATGGCTGGTGCCGGTGTGAAAAAGGGATATACCTACGGGGAAACAGACGATTTTGGATATAATATAGTAAATAATCCAGTGCATATACACGATTATCAGGCTACCGTCATGCATCTAATGGGTATCGATCACGAGCGTTTTACATTTAAAACACAGGGAAGAAGGTACCGATTAACCGACGTGGCTGGAAAAGTAGTGAAATCTGTATTGGCCTAATCTATTATTTAAAAATATGCTGTCTATGTTCAAGCGCTACGATTGTAAATTTTTTAGTGTGTCGGCCTTTCTGGTTTTTTTTATTTTGAATACGGCCTATTCAAAGAAAATAGATTTTAACAGGCAAATAAAGCCTATCCTATCCGATAGATGCTTCAAATGTCATGGACCAGATAAATCAAAAGTAGATGCAGAACTGCAACTAACTTCTTTTGAAGCAGCCACAGCGTTGCTGCCCTCGGGTAAAAGGGCTATTGTTCCTTTTAATACCAAAGAAAGTGAATTGGTCCGTCGCATTATGTCTGACGACCCTCATGAGGTAATGCCTTCGCCTAAGTCAAACTTGCAATTAACCGCAGAAGAGAAAAAAATATTGGTACAATGGATTGCGGAAGGTGCTGAATATCAAGAGCATTGGGCATTTATTTCCCCCTTCAAATATCCTTCTCCTTTGGTCATTAATAAGGCTTGGTCTAAAACAACCATCGATGATTATATTCTTCAAAAATTAGAAGAAAAAGGCCTGAAACCTAATATTGAAGCAACAAAAGAAGTGATTATTCGCCGCTTATCTCTTGACCTCATTGGATTGCCGCCAACCGTTGAGGAGGTGCAAAATTTTATAAATGACACCTCGCCAACGGCTTATGAGAAATTGGTTGATCGGTTGCTTTCTTCACCCCATTTTGGGGAACGAATGGCTTTGGAATGGTTAGATGTAGCCCGATATGCCGATTCCCATGGTTATCAGGACGATGGTATGAGAAATACCTATCCTTATCGGGATTGGGTAATCAGGGCGTTTAACCAGAATTTGTCTTATGATAAATTCACTGTCTGGCAATTAGCTGGCGATTTATTGCCAAATCCAACCATCGATCAGTTGATAGCTACCTGTTTTAATAGAAATCACCAACAGTCGCAAGAGGGTGGGGTGGTGCCGGAAGAGTACCGGGTGGAATATGTGAGCGATCGCGTAGCTACCTTTGGTAAGGCTTTTTTAGGACTTTCAACCGAATGTGCAAAATGCCATACCCATAAATACGATCCTATCGAGGATAAAGATTATTATGCTTTATATGCCTTCTTTAATCAGAATAACGAATCTGGTATTGTTCCTTACAACGGGGAAGCTTCTCCAACAGTGCTTTTACCAACCCCCGCCGCTCAGAAAAGTCTGGACAGTTTGAGGGCTTTGATGGAACCGCATATTACGGCAACGAAGATGACGGATCAGTATAAAAATGATCTTGAAAAATGGCTGACAAAAATCAATGCATCCAATATTTCCTCCTTGAAAGAACCCGTTGGACGAGTTTTATATCTTGATTTTGAGAAAATAGATACCACGCTGATTGGGGATATGATTACCCCACCCACAAAGGCAGAATTAGAACGGCGGGCTAAGGAGTTGGAAAGAAGTAAAACAGATTCGACGATTAAAATAAAACCTCCCGGCAAATTCAGCGGCTTCCTGAATATGGAAAAGGTAGATTCTACGGTAAAAGCGGTTCGATTTTCCGGAGATAGAGATAAATATCCCTTCCTCGTTACCGGTAAAAAGGGACGGGGAATCTCCTTTAGGGGCGAAGCGAGTATTGAAGCGGGAAAAGCGTTGAGTTATGACCGTTTTCAACCATTTTCAGTGAGTATTTGGGTGAAATTGAACAAACATGGTGAAGAAGGTCCCATTTTCAATAAAGCGAATAGTGAGGAAGAAGGTTTCCGTGGATGGGCTTGTAAATTAAATAAAAATGGTACCCTGTCTTTTCAATTTGCCCATGTTTTGCCCGATAATGCCATCGATTTTGTTACCATCGATACCCTTAAAGTGGGAGAGTGGACCCATATCGCTCTGACCTACGACGGAAGTAGCAAGGCCTCAGGTATCCGTTTCTGGCTCAATGGTAAAATTCCGGAATACAAATTACTGGTTGATAATTTGCAAAAAAGTATGGTATTCGCGCGCTTTAATGTCATTAGAGGAACAAGAAATTTTACATTGGGATCTAATTCGCCGCGTACTTTGCAAAATATGGATATGGACGAACTGGCCATTTATAAACGGGCATTATCGGAAATTGAAGTGTTAGACCTTTATGATGCATCGCAAGATATCATTCCTCAGTTAATCAGTAAAAAATCAAGATCGGAGGAGGAAAATAAGCAACTTTTGTCGTATTTCTTACTTCGGGGCTATCAATCAGATGTTAAAAGGAGCCAGGATTCCCTCCTTTCCTTGCGAAGTCAAGAAAATTATATCGCTACGAATGAAGAGGAGGTGATGATAATGACAGATAGGGCAGAATATCGGAAGACCTTTATCCTTGATCGGGGAGCTTACGACGCACCTACAAAAATTGAGGTTACGCCCAATACGATTCCTAAAATTTTCCCTTTTGATGAGGCCAAATATCCAAAAAACCGATTGGGATTAGCTCAATGGCTCCTGGATGAGAAAAATCCGTTGTTTGCCAGGGTAGCGGTGAATCGTTTTTGGCAAATGCTTTTCGGGAAAGGATTAGTTTTAACGCAGGAAGACTTTGGAAATCAGGGCTCTTTTCCAACGCACCCGGAATTGTTAGATTATCTGGCGTTGAATTTTAGGGAGAAAAATTGGGACGTGAAGGCATTTTTAAAAGAAATAGTGCTTTCAGCCACTTACAGGCAGTCTTCGTATCCTTCAGAATTGGCTAAAGAAGTGGATTTTGCCAATGATCTATATAGTCGTTACCCGGCGCATCGTCTGCCAGCAGAACTGGTTCGCGATAACGCCTTAGCGGCCAGCGGACTTTTAGTACCCCAAATTGGTGGTCCAAGTGTACATCCTTATCAGCCAGAAGGACTTTGGGAAGCATTAGCTACGCGAAATGCGACAAAGTATATACAAGATCATGGAGATAGTTTATATCGCCGCAGTCTTTATACGATATGGAAGCGAAGTTCACCACCTCCCTCGATGCTCAATTTTGATGCGACCGATCGTTCCTATTGTGCGGTGAGGAGGCAAAAGACAGCCTCTCCGTTACAGGCACTTGTATTGATGAATGATCCCCAATTTGTGGAAGCTGCCAGGATATTAGCAGAAAAAATGCAGCGTATCCCAAATACCACAGGAAATAATATGTCGGAATCAGATCGATTGGTCTATGGTTTTCAAGCACTTACCAGCAGGAAACCGAGGAAGGAAGAACTTAGCATTTTAACTGAATTGTATGAGAATCAATGGGCTTATTTTAAGGAAAACAAGGAAAAGGCCATAGATTTACTAACGGTAGGCGAATATCAACGGGATGAAAAATTGGATCCGGTGGTTACCGCGGCCTATACGATAGTCGCGTCAACCATCATGAATTTCGATGAGTTTGCAGTGATTAGGTGATTGGTGTATACCACATCGCCTTAGTTTAGTATTTGAACTAAAGAATTTAATAAAAAATAGATGAGAGATATAAAAACTAAATATTTGTTTTTCACAGGCAAGGGGGGGGTAGGTAAAACCTCCCTCGCCAGTGAAACTGCTATTAAATTCGCATTAAATTAAGCTATATTTTATAAATGGGTATAAAAATACGAATTGAATTTGTGTCCAAATTTTCAGTGCTAATTTCATTTTCGGCGAAATTGTTCAGGAATATTTCCAAGTAAATTTCCATTTTAGTTAATATTTGCTTAAAAAATGACACAATAATCTGCTATCGCTTTACCTTCAGGCATTCGGTACAAAAAGTTTATTTATCAATTCCTTTATTATTGGGTAATCAATTAAAAAGAATAATGTCTAAAGTTTTTTAAACTCTACCCTTCTATTGTTTGCCTTTTGTTCTGGAGTTAAATTTTCATTAATAGGAATTTTTTCTCCATATCCTTTAGTAATAAGCCTTTTTTCATTAATTCCAAATTCAATAAGCTTTCTTTTTACAGCATCGGCTCTGTTTTGCGATAAAATCAAGTTTGAATTTTCGTCTCCATCACTATCTGTATGTCCACCAATTTCGAAATTAAGTTCCGAACTTGTGTTCATTAATTTAACAATTTCATTGATAGCTCCCATACTTTCAGGACGAATAGTAGATTTGCCAACATCAAAATTGATACCTCTAGCAATAAAATATCCATTTGATGTTAATGTTTTATAAGGATCTGCACCTCCCTCAGCTATTCTAAAATTTTTAAAAAATATTTGATTATTCAATTCTTCTTCTCCTGTATTTGCATTAATTTGAAGAGAAAAGACTCTTCCACTTGAGATCTGAGCATTAATAACTCTTTGGCTATTGAGATATACCTTTAATGATTTTGAATTAATGGCAATAGAAACTCTCACCCATTTATCAAGCAAATCTTTTGAAATATAAATGGTTGGATCTTTTTCCCCAAGTTTATATTCACCCGTATATTCACCAAAGAATATAAATCCATCATGTCTTATTTGAAAATTTTTATAGAAATCACCTAACTTTGATATAGCATCTTCAATGGTTTCATGCATTTCCTTGTCTGTTGCAAATTGAATATTGAATTCTGCCCCTGCGCCATTAGCTACTGCGTTCGCCCAGGGTCTGGAATTGTCCCGAATTAAATAATCGAATTCAATTGTTAGCTTATCCTCACTAGAATAAAAGCCTTTTTTTCTTGGGGAAGCACCCCCCGCTTTTAAGATACCCAAACATTTTTCTGTACCAATTTCTGAAATTTCTACTTTTCCAGAGGAAATCTCCCAATAAGATGGGATTTCATTGACAGATTCATTAATGAAATTATCTTCAAATA
>BJGN01000131.1 GCA_014190515.1 Bacteroidota bacterium | reverse complement strand
GATTATTGAACATCTCCATATCCCCCTCGTTGTAAAGATCTGCTTTGTTAAAAACAATCAATGTGGATATATTATAAGGTTCCGTCATCAATAAAAACCGGTCAATAAACCCTTGTTTTAATTTAGGTCGTACCATGGTAATCACTACAACGGCCTGATCAACGTTACTCGCCAAAAGGTGAACCTCATGTTTATTTCGGGGAGATTGTCTTACCACATAATTTTTTCGGGGAAATATTTCTTTGATGGTTCCTTTGCCTAATTCAGTATCTGGAATAATTAACACCTGATCTCCAACGGCAATAGGATTGGTGGTTGGCAAGCCATCCAATCTAAATTTCCCGGACATCCGACATTCTATAATGGATAAATCTTCCTTCTCTACGACATACCAACTACCTGTTGATTTCAAAACCACCCCTTTTTCAGACATTTATGTACATTTAAATCTATTGACGAACATTAATTTTCCCAGCACAAACGGCTGACATTTCTCTCAAAAGAGATGGATTTTCCTCTAAAACATTACCAACGACCACAATATCGGCACCTGCATTAAAATGTAAAGCTACTTGTTCTGCACTTCTCACACCACCACCCACAATTAAGGGACCAGAAATAAGACTTCTGACTTGATTAATCATTTCACCGGAAACGGGATTTTTTGCTCCCGAGCCAGCATCTAAATAAAACAATTTTAACCCCAACATTTCTCCCGCTAACGCTGTATGAGCGGCAATACCCGGTTTATCAGCAGGAATCGGCGTTGTATTACTCATATAAGAAGCAGTATTCGGCCTGCCGCCGTCTATTAAAAGATAAGCCGTAGCTATTGATTCTAATCCTGATTCTTTGATATAAGATGCGGCTATTACTTGTTGACCGATTAAAAACTCAGGATTTCTACCAGAAATCAAGGAGAGAAATAAAATAGCATCTGCCAGTGCATTTACCTGAAAATAATGCCCGGGAAATAAGATAAGAGGCAAATCTGTATTTTCCTTTAAATATCGAAGACAAGTCTCCAACCTATCCTTTTGAATAAAACTACCTCCTATAAAAACATACCCAATACCGGGTAATTGAAGTTGTTCGGTGATAGAAAAAAGATTGTCAGGATTGATTCCATCAGGATCAATCAAAACAGCTAATTTTTTTTTGCCGAGGGCCTGACAAGCAGTCATTTCCGTAAATATGGAAGGCGGGCGATTTGGTTTCATCTGATTGGCTCCTAAATCATTAAATAGACCATCAAAGATAAACAATCAAAAACCATCTTTCGATTTATTTTTCACCTCCATGCTTCCATCAATCGCGCGCATTTGAATTTGATTAAACGATTGATCCGCGTTAAAGCCTTGACTAAAAACCGTATCTTTCGGCGTGGCTATTACCACAAATTTATTGGTATATAAGTTTTGTGTTTCCTCATTCCACGTTAACTCGGGTGACTCCATCACTTCCTTATTAACACTCATCCAGCGCACATTTTTTTTCAAAAAAGTTTTCTTTTTTGATTGATATCTTGCTGCATAATCTGCGGTAAGTGTACTTGTTATTTTTCCTTGCGGGTTAAAAAAATCAATATGAATACCTTCGGAAAATTCTTGAAATGGGTCACTCGCCTGCAGATGAAAAATTAATACAGGTGCCTTTATTCTAATTCTAACTACGGCAGAGTCAGAATATAATATTTCTACCTCTTTTGTTTTTTCAATTTTCAAATCACTTTCAGAAAAAGTAACGAACTCCTCTGCTTGGTCGCAACTTAAAAATACAAAAGAAATCAAAATCAATAAACCCGGATAACTGATAAGCCTCATTTTTAACGCATTAAATGTACATTTCCCGAAAAAGATAAAGCTGTATCATCTATGAATAAAATGGTGACGGTATATAAATAGACCCCAGTATTTAAAGCAGCGCCTTTTGAATCGGTACCATTCCAACCACTTGTTTCGTCGTTAATTTTTATATTTTCCACTTTATAAATAATACCTCCGTAACGATCATAAATAGTTAAATCCTTTATAAATTTTGCTGATTCATTGGCAAATGCCGTAAAAAAATCATTCACACCGTCATTATTTGGAGAAAAAGCACTGGGAATAAAAACCGGTCTGTTTTTTGCTACCTCGATGTTAATTTCATCTTCTGCTACACAACCATCTGGGTTAGTAACCTGCACCTTATAAACAATTTGACTATTAACTCTTTCTTTAGTTCTCGTACTCGAACAGGTGCTACAAACCACAAGGTCCTGGGGTATCCATTTATAAAGAACAGGGCTTTGGTTAGCCACGGCTGTCAATTGAAAATATGTACCCAAATTTACTAAAGTATCCAGACCTGCAAAAACGGTTAATTTCCCCGGTTGTTTAACGGTAACCTTTTGCTGAACTGTGCAGCCTAAAACATCAGAAATACGCAAAATATAATCTCCCGCTGCCAGATTTTTAAAATTATTCTGGGTTTGAAAAGATCCAACATCGATAGCATAAGAATAAGGAGGCGTTCCACCGGAACCAATAGAAGCGATGCTTCCCGCCTTAAATCCAAAACATAGATTATCAATCACCTGAATAGTACCAATTTGTAGGGACGTGGGTTCAAAAATCTGTTGGAATGTATCCAATTTACAACCATTTCTATCAAAAATGGTCAGACCATAACTCCCTACACCCAAATCTTTAATAAATGGATCTCTTTCCCCATTTTGCCATCTGAACACATAATTACCATTACCCCCCAGGCCATTTGCTTGTATAGATCCGTCTTTTAACCCGTTACAACTAACATTTATTGGGGATAGATTTACGCTCAAAGGCGGAAAATCATTCACTGAAAAAGAAAAATTTCCCAAACATCTATTTTTATCCCTTACCTGAACCTCATATTTTCCTGCTTTAATATTTGCCAGGGAATTGGCAGACTGAAAACCTTTACTATCCTTCCAGTCATATTCATAAGGTGCATTACCATTGTCGATATTCACTTCAATTTTACCGTCGGAAAACCCAAAACATCGGGGTGGAATAATAGATTCTACAGAAGGATCTAAAATGAGTTCCAATTCCTTTAAATTAAGGGTTGTATCAAAAAGGCATTGATTAGCGTCTTTTACCTGAATTTTATAATTTCCCACTGGCAACCCTGAAAGTAAATTTTGATTATTAAAACTGGCATTATTCCAGCTATATTGGTAGGGGGCCGTTGCACCCGCCACTTTAAGACGAATGGAACCGTCTAAACCACCATTACAAGTTGGCATTTTCAGTTCAGGAACAATGTCTATTTTTTTGGGACTATTCACAAAAAAAGCTAACGAAGTAGAACAGGTCGTTTTATCAACAACGGTTACGGTGTAATTCCCCGACGCCAATCCTGTTCTTGAACCCTCTGTTTTACCGTCATTCCAACGGTAAACATAAGGACTATAATCGTTTGAAATGTCTAAATTAATTTTACCTGTTTCGGTACCAGGACAGGTAATATCTGACACCCGTGTATTTGTTTTGAAATGATCGTTACAGCAATTTATTTTTATATCGACCACTTTACTTACACTACAACCTTCAGCGCTGGTTACCCTTAGTAACACTGGCGTAGTTCCCGGCTGATCAAAAACAACAGAATGAGGACCTTTTCCTACATTATTTTGTATTCTGGCAGCGGGTCCAAATGACCAGTTCCAAGATTGTATAGATCCCGGGGTGGTAGAATTATCGCTAAAAACAATGGGACTTCCTACACAAGCCTCTGAAACATCGGTAACGAAGTTCACCTGCGGACCTTTAAATTTACTTGTTCCACCAAACTTCAATTCATAACCAAAACCTGTTTGACTATAATTGATGATAACTAAAGCATAAGATTTTCCCACTTCCATAATTGCCGGCTTAACGAAGCTATTTGCACCATTGTTACACCCACAATTTTCAACTTCATCTGTTTCACCTTCTCTCAGACCTGTTGCGCCAGTACAGGCAATCCATCTATTTATTGGCTCACTAACATTTTCACCTACAATACTATACCTCAACATTTTCTTATTGCTACAATTATTTAACGCGGTCAATTCATATAACACCCAATCCAAATCATCACTTGGGTTACTTGGTGTGATGGTGAAAGTCAGCGAACCGGCGGTTTGAATAGTCCATTTATACCAGGTAGATTGTTCTTCGATAACGGGCGCCCTTCCACCCAAATTATCTGTACAAAAAGCATCATTAATATTATCTAAAACGGCTCCCCGATCTCTAACAGAACTAACGGTAAATGGTCTGTCGTCACATAAAATAACGGCTGATTGACAATCGCCTGAGGGAGAACCCGCTGAGGTATAACTATTAACACATAATTTAAAAGTGCCACTATTTGTCCCTCTGGCACTTACCCGCACATAATATTTTTGTCCAACCAACATGCTACTCGATAAAATCTGGACTACGTTATTGGAAGGCGCCGTATTATCAGAAATACAGGCTACCTGCGTTAACACGCCACAAGACCCCCTGTAAATGGCCATTTGTGGCGATCTCAGACTACCCCCTTTTCCAAGACGGGTATCTCCAACTACCTGAATACTAACATTAGTTCCCCGTGAAGTAAAAATAAACCAAACATCCCGCTGTGTCTCCTGAGGGAAACAGGTAGCTGGAGCAACACCTTCATCTACAGCACCCACAGTGGTAAAAGCTGCTGAATCAGAACACCAATTATCAAGATTTGTAAGTATTCTTGCCTCTTCACACTTATCGTGAGGTACGCTCCCAAAAGAAAAACGTACTAAAGCCTGAAAAATAATTAGCGTAAATAGTCTGGTCATCATTTAATGATTATAATATCCTATTAAACGTAAAATTAACATATTAGGTGTATTTTCTTTAAGAAACTTAAGGGTTGCGTTACTTCATTTTCCGTCCATTTTAACCAAATAACATTATATTTACTTTTTAATACCCAGGCTCATCAAAATTCATCGATAATGAAGACGCATATTCCCAATGTAATTACTTTATTAAATCTGCTTTTTGGTGTTTTCGCTTCCATCTCCTTACTCTATGGATCCTTGGAATTAGCTCTACTGTGGATTGGATTAGCAGCATTGGCAGACTTTTTAGACGGATTCGTTGCCAGATGGCTAAATGTTCAATCTCCTTTAGGAAAAGAACTGGACAGCCTGGCAGATATGGTTTCCTTTGGTTTCGTGCCCGGAATTATTTTCTACGGCCTGATAATTCAATATCAAACGGGATCCTGGCCAGGCACATGGTATTGGATAGGAATGCCGGCTTTTGCTATTACCCTTTCCGCAGGACTGCGATTGGGACGATTTAACATAGATATTCGTCAAAATACTGACTTTATTGGCTTACCAACGCCTGCATGCACCCTTTTTGCTGTTGGCCTCCTTCTCATTCATTTGTTTTACAAAGAATCAGTCCTCCATAATCTTCTTAATATTAAATTATTAATCGTCTATATTATTGGCCTTAGTCTGCTTATGCAGGCAAATCTGCCGATGTTTAGTTTAAAGATAAAAGGGAGTTGGAAAAATAACCAACTTAAAATTATATTTGCTGTTTTTTGTGCAATAATATTAATTTGGCAGCCCAAACTGGCACCATTAACCTGGATATCCAGTTATATTCTATTGTCCTTATTTACTTATTTCTATACTTCAAAAAAAATAATATGAAATTTTTGGCGGAAATTGACATCATGCCTCACAAGGAACTACTTGACCCTCAAGGCAAGACCGTGGCAAAGAATCTTCACCATATTCCTGTAGATGGTATTATAGATATTAGGGTTGGAAAACACATTCAAGTGCAACTAGAGGCTGCAAATGAATCTGAGGCAAGTGATAAAATCAATCTGGCCTGTAAAAAATTACTGGCCAATCTGATCATGGAGAATTATACTTTCCGCATAAAGGAAATAGATTAATAGGTACCTATGCTGTATTTGGTGCCTACGCCCATTGGAAATCTGGAGGACATAACCTTACGTGCCATTCGCACTTTAAAGGAATGTAATTATATATTAGCTGAAGATACGCGGACATCGAGGAAATTGCTTGATCATCATGGTATTTCGACCCCCTTACGCCCGTTTCATGCCTTCAATGAACATCATGTGACGGAGAATGTAGTAAAAGAATTACTTTCCGGTATCTCCATTTCTCTTATTTCTGATGCAGGAACACCCGGCATATCTGATCCCGGATTCCTTTTGGTTCGCGCCTGTGTACGCGCCGGAGTTGAAGTAACCTGCCTTCCTGGTGCGACAGCTATAATACCTGCGTTAGCTGCGTCGGGATTACCGACGGATAGCTTCCATTATGAAGGATTTTTACCGCATAAGAAGGGAAGGCAAACCCGGTTAAAATACATTGAGCAACTCTCGGAAACCTCCGTCATTTACGAATCCCCACACCGATTGGTAAAGCTAATAGACGAACTTTCAACTATTTGCGGACCTGAAAGGAATGCTTGTGTATGCAGGGAGTTATCAAAACTACATGAAACATTTCACAGAGGTTCACTCTTTGAACTCCAGTCATACTTTAAGGAACATCCCGGTCAGGTTCGCGGCGAAATAGTTTTCCTTCTTGCAGGAAAAAGTTAAACGGTCTGCTTTCAAATATGAATAGCACGGTTACTTGTTGCTGCTAAAGCTGCTTCTTTTATCGCTTCAGAGTACGTTGGGTGTGCATGACTCATACGGCAGGCGTCTTCAGCTGAAGCTCTGAATTCCATTAAGGTTACCCCTTCCATTATTAAGTCGGCCGCTCTTGCGCCAGTTATATGTAAGCCCAAAATTTCATCTGTCTCGGCATGACAAAGCATTTTTACCAATCCCTCTATATCTGTGCTGGCTCTTGCTCTTCCCAATGCCTTGAAAGGGAATTTACCTGACTTAAAAGGAATACCTGCCTCCTTCAACTGGGCTTCTGTCTGACCGACACCTGCTACTTCAGGCCAGGTATAAATAACATTGGGAATAAGATTATAGTTAATATGAGGTTTTTGCCCTGCCATAACTTCAGCGACAAAAACACCTTCCTCTTCTGCTTTATGCGCCAACATAGGGCCTTGTATAACGTCACCAACAGCATAAATAGTAGGGACAGCCGTTTGTAAATGCTCATTTACTTTTATCTTTCCTTTTTCGTCTAACGCTATACCAATATTTTCCAATCCAAGATTATCTGTATATGGCCTTCTACCGATAGAAACCAGGCAATAATCTGCTGAAATTTCCACTTCCGTTTCGGTTCCCTTTTTTTTGTAAAAAACAGCTACCGATTTATCAGAAGGCACAACCCGGGTAACCTGGGCACTCAAATGGAATGTTACACCCATTTTTTGCATTGATTTTTGTAATTCCTTCACACATTCCGTGTCCATGGAAGGAACTAAGTTATCCATAAACTCAATGACCTCCACCTTAGTGCCTAGTCTGGCATATACTGAACCTAGTTCCAAACCAATAACCCCTCCTCCTATTACAACCATATTTGCAGGAACCTCCTGAATACCTAAAGCCTCCGTTGAGGTAATCACTCTTTTTTTATCATAATTAAAAGCTTCCGGAACGATAGGTTTTGAACCAGTAGCGATGATAAATTTATGAGAATCAACCACTAAGGCTTCGCCGTCATTTTTTAAGACCTTAATTTTATTATTGTTAGTAAATGATGCATGGCCATGAAAAACATCAATCTTGTTTTTTTTCATTAAGAAATCTATGCCTTTTACCGTTTGTTCAACTACCTCGTTTTTACGTTGTATCATTTTGGGCATATCCACACTCAGA
>BJGN01000130.1 GCA_014190515.1 Bacteroidota bacterium | reverse complement strand
AATGGACAAATCGTAGGGCCTGAAAATGGTACCTTAATCATAGCTGGTGGTGGGAAATTATCCGATACTATTCTATTGGCTTTCATTGAAGCCTCAGGGGGCATGGAGGCGCCGATTTTAGTCATACCAACCGCTTTAGGACAACCAAGTTACACAGAAAATGAAGGTGATTTCTTAAGAAAATTAGGTGCCAAAAATGTAAAGGTCTGGCATACTTACGATAAGTTGGTGGCCAATTCAGATAGTTTTGCTAATCAAATTAAAATGGCAAAGGGCATTTGGTTTACAGGAGGAAGACAATGGAGATTAGTGGATGCTTATGAGGGGACTGCCTCGGAAAAAGCATTTTGGGAGGTTCTGGAAAATAATGGTGTCATTGCCGGCACTTCTGCCGGAGCGTCCATACAAGGTGATTACCTGATTAGAGGAGATACGAAAAATAATACCATCCTTATGGGAGATCATGAAAAGGGTTTTGCCTTTTTAAAAAATGTCGTTATTGACCAACACGTTTTAGCAAGAAACAGGCCTTTTGATTTGCCAAAAGTATTAGAAAAATTCCCCTCCTATTTGGGTATTGGTTTGGACGAAAACACAGCTATTGTCGTTAAAAAGGATACATTGAGGGTCATTGGCGATAGTTATGTTCTTATGTATGATAAAAATACCGAAAACCCTTTTTATCTCCTAAAGAAAGGAGAGCAGTACGATTTACAAAAAAGACAGATTTTAACCCTGAAAAATTAAAAAATGATGCTTTCAATACATATTCGTCCACTTTTATGGTCCATTATTCTCACTTTTTTATTTCTTGAGACCAAAGGACAGGAATTTCGAATACATAGTCACAATGATTATCTACGACATCTTCCTTTTTGGGAAGCTGCTTCAGCCAATGCCATGTCCATTGAAGTAGATGTCATTTTACATAGAGACACTTTGTTTGTAGCGCATGAAAAGGAATCAATTACTTCGAACAGGACCTTTGAAAATATGTATTTGGAACCTTTAAGGCTAAGTTCTTCCATGTCCTTTTCTTTGCACCCGTCATTACAATTGTTGGTAGATTGTAAAACGGAGGCCAACGCTACTCTTGCGTTAATTATTAAAAAATGTGAACCTTACAAGAAATTCCTTTACCAGCCTGAATCTGGAAAAGGGGTGAAAATCATAATTTCTGGGAACAGGCCTCCTGCCTCAGATTATAATAACAGCCCACCGTATTTATTTTTTGATCACCAATCCGTAGATGATTTGGATAAAATTTCTTTTGAGAAAATTGGTATGGTCTCCCTTCCATTTTACAAGTTTATCAGATGGAATGGGAAAGATACCATACCAGCTGTGGAAAAAGAAAAAGTGTTGAAAATAACTCAATCTGTTCATAAATATAAGGTCCCTTTCCGTTTTTGGGCAACACCTGACACTCCAGAGGCTTGGAAAATGCTACCTGAACTTGGCATTGATTTCATCAATACCGACCAGCCAATCCGGGTTTCGGAATATTTAAAAACTAATTCAAAATAACCTACTTCTCAGCAGAAATGAGGTATTTACCCCCTGGTTTAGTATTCAACGTCATATTAAACGACGTTTTACCTTGCCAGATCGAGGTTTCTGTTGGCTTATGAATGATTGGTAAACCAGGATGAACCCATTGAAATAAAGGATTTAAATCCACACCTACCGTATTTTCAGCCTCAGCGGAACATATAACTTGCTCATTGGTTCTGATTTTTATCAATCCGCCCAATGAGCTATGAATTTTTGCCATTTTTAGTTGACCATTTTCCCATTCCATATCCACCGTTACGCCACCTCTGGCTTTCAGACCTGTTACTTTACCAGTATGCCATACAGTGGGCAAGGCAGGCAGAAGATGTATTTCACCTTCATGACTTTGAACCAACATTTCAGCTATTCCGGCGGTAGCACCAAAATTCCCATCGATTTGAAAAGGAGGATGAGCATCAAATAGATTGGGATAAGTACCTCCCCCACTCATATTGGCACCGTCTACTTTTACCAGTTTAAACAAATTCGATAAAATATTTAACGCCTTATCTCCGTCCTTCAAACGAGCCCATATATTCACTTTCCAGCCCATAGACCAACCTGTGGCCTCATCCCCTCTCCTATCCAACACTTTTTTTACCGCTGACATCAACTCAGGTGTATGTTTCTCATTTATCTGATCCCCTGGATATATAGGATACAGATGTGAAAAATGTCTGTGTTGCACCTCACTGTCTTGAAAGTCAATTTGCCATTCCTGAAGCTGGCCATATTGGCCGATTTGATAAGGCAACAGATCTTTTAATTTATCCTTAACCTTTATATCGTCAGCTATTTTCAACACACGGCAAGCCTGTAAATATCTGTCCAACGTTTCTCTTACGATAGCCATATCCATGGTTGGACCTTGACTAAAAGTAGCTCTTTTATTACCATCATAAATAAAATCATGTTCAGGAGAATGGCCGACAGGTGTTACCCAGTTCCCCGACTTATTTTTAATAAGCCAATCATTATAAAACAAAGTGGCCCCTTTTAAAAGCGGAAAAATCTCATTACGCAGAAAAATCAAATCCCCTGAAAAAAGGTATCTTTCCCAAAGATGACTGGTTAACCAACCTGCAGCCATGGGCCAAAAGGAACAATTACATTTATCAATAGGCTCGGCATGTCGCCAGATATCCATATTATGGTGAGCAACCCAACCCCTGGCATCGTACATTTTTTTTGCCGTTTTCTCCCCATTGACAGCTAACTCTTTAATGGCGGTAAAAAACGGTTCATGGCATTCTGATAAATTAGTTAACTCAGCAGGCCAATAATTCATTTGCGCATTAATATTAATTGTATAGGCACCATTCCAGGGAGGAACCATTAATTCGTTCCAAATGCCTTGCAGATTAAGGGGTTGGCCGCCAGGTCTGGATCCTGAAATCATGAGATATCTTCCAAATTGAAAATACAACGACACAAAAGAAGGATCTTTACCATTTGAAAAAAGTTCAACTCTTTTGTCCGTTGGAAGCAATGATTGTTCAGTCTTTGCGGCCAGATTTAAAGACACTCGATCAAATAAGGATTTATAATCCTTTTCCTGTCTGCTTTTCAGCGAATCGAAGGAAACATTTTTAACTTTTGCAAAATACAGATGTAAAATAGAGTCCATATTCAGCCCATGAATAGCTGGACTTTTATCAAATCCATTGAAATTAGTCGTTGCAGAGAGAATAACTATGATGTCCCTCGCATTGTCCACTTGAATATGATCCTCATGATAATTAACCGTCCCACCCACGTTTCTGACTTCAAGTCTCACTTCAAATGACAGACCTTCCCCTGATTCTTTCAGATCATATAAAATTCTATTGGCATTGGGTCGAAGATTTCCAAATTCGTCATATACCTCCGGATATTTGTACTGGTCATTTATGCTTTCAACCATGGAAAATTCCCTTCGCAAGGCAAAAGAAGGAGCTTTTCCTTCCAAACGAAGGAAATTATCCTTTAATGATAATTTTTCAGTGGGTTTATGAGGAGTGGAGAGATAAAGTTTACAATGTAACATTTCTTCATCCAAAGCCTCTAATCTAAAGACCATGATATGATCTGGATAACTGGCAAAATAAGTATGTTTAAATCTATTATCCCCAATTTTATACTGTGTGACCACCGAGGCATCATTTAGATTCAAGATTCGGCTATAATCCTTTACTTGTTGGGAATCACGTTTAAAATCCATCCATAAGTCAGCCATAGGTTGATACATCTGATGATTCCTACCCAACCATTCTTTACTTATAATTTTTTGAGCGTCTATAAATTTTTGCTGATCGATGAGTTGGGTTACTGAATCCAAATATTTACCCACCTTTATATTATCAAATGTTTTTAGCGGATCACCAGAATACAAGGTGCCCTCATTCAACTGAATTCTTTCCCGTTTAACATCACCAAAGACCATAGCGCCCATAAAACCATTGCCCATCGGTATGGCTTCATTCCAACGTCTTGCAGGCTGGTCATAACGAATAATCAAATCGTCTGATGGTGATTGACTAAATACGTTAGTGGAGGAAAAAACAATTAAAACAGTGAAGATGGCAAAAAAGGGATTTTTCATAACTTAATTAGTGTTAAGAGGAGTAATTTTAAAAAGATAAACGCCATGATGAGGAATGAGAAAAGATTTTTTACCTTCCCAGAGTCCCAAATCTTCTTGTCGCCATAAATCTCTGACACTAACGGGACCATTTATTTGCAAATCTTTCAAATCTAATGTTATGTTTAACGCTTGTTCGTCACCCCAACGGAAATATTCGTGTGGAATATTTCCAAGTGGATTGGCGTTAAAAATGCCAATGGCAAAGGAGCTGTCTTCCAGAGGTTTTTTCCAAATCTGGTAATTATTGTTCAGTTTAATTAGAGATGCCGGTTTACCCAAAGGATCCTGATTTACCTCAATTACCTCCGTATTGGTTAATAAATTAAGGGTAAATGCATCCAGTTGATCCATGGGACAACCAATTAACAAAGGAGCAGCCAACAAACAGTGCATAGAAAAATGGCTGTATTGCTCATCGGGGGTAAGTCGGGTTGGATGCATGGGTGAACCTGTAGTTACATTTCCGATAACCAACATATCTGGATCAATCCAATGCCCTGGCCCTCCAAAAGGAGTCCATTCTGCCAGTTTGAAAGTAGAAAGATACACCGACGTCCATGAATCCCTGATATCGGGTCCTGATCTGAAAACATTAGTTAAACGTACCCAATCTTTTACATTATTTAAAGGAGCGGAATTTGAAATACTATAAATAATATCTCTATTTACCTTGTTTAATGCATTTTTCATTCTCTCAGCAGAAGAAACTTCAATGCGCCAATCATATTTTAAATAATCTACGCCCCATTTTGCCCATTGTCGGGCGTCTTGTTCTTCAAATCTATGTTTTCCGATATATCTGTAATTTCTTTTATTCTGGCGAATATCTTCTGAATAAAAACCATTTTCCTCATTAGAAGAACCGCCTGGAAAGCCGGCATAACTACTAATCCAGGGTGTTGAATACACCCCCACTTTCAATCCCCATTGATGTAAGGTATCTATCATTTTATCGAAAGAAGGAAATTTTTCATTCGCAAGTAATCCTCCAAATTCACCTCCCCGTTGACCTTGCCATGCGTCATCAATATTTATATAATGCCATCCATAATCTATTAATCTGTTATTTAATAACGCCTTGGAAGAAGCAATAACCTTTTGCTGATCAATTTCTCTTGCCCAGGAATTCCAGCCATTCCAACCCATAGGCGGAGTCAAAGAGATGGTATCAGAAATTTTAAAAACCACTTTTTGTTTATGACTACCCAAAGAATTTTGGGCGACCAAATCAACAGAAAAAACTCCTTTTTTATGAACCACACCAGTAATATGCCCAGTCAGAGAATCTAACTTTAAACCATCAGGTAAATGAATAGCTTTAAAAACCATAGGTTTTTCCCCTGTAGCTGCTATAAAATACATGAAAGGATTGCCAGGTTTTGCGCCGAAAACCTTAGGAGAATTAATTTTAGGCATAGGCGAAGACGCAGGAGTCAACAAATATTTTTCGCCATCATTAGGAATGGTTTTAGGATAATCAGCATGATTAACCATAATGGAAGCATTCGCCCATGCCCCAATATTTTTAGGATACCCTGCCCCCTTTCCTAATACTAACAGGCCCAATCTTCCTACCCCTTCAATGGACACATCAACTACTTTAGATTTATCCCCAGGCAACATTTCACCGCTATCGAATATAATTTTCCTGTCAGCCAATACAAAAAACCGAAGCGGAATAGAATCATTACCCATATCATCTACCCCTACTTCAGCAGAAAAATGCACGCCCTTCTTATCGAGTAAAAAAGCCATTACACTCGTTGATTCTAAACCAACACCCTTTATATATTTAATACCACCTATAGTAATTGGATTTCCTTTTTGGTTAACATTAGCAACAACTGATTGAATCCCATCGGAAAAGGTTTTAACAGGCAATTCATCCAGAAACTTCGTCATGTTTTGAGAATAAATGTTAACTGTAAAAAGGAAGAACAATAAAAATATAAGTAACTTGTACATGCGTTGCATTTTAAAAAATTACTTAAAGTTAAAAAACATGAGCACAATGTCTTATTCAAATGTCATTATTAAATACTTAGCCTTCATCTTTATTATATTCATACAAAGAGAAATACAAGCTCAAAGTAGATTAGAAGTAGGAGAAAGGATAAATGGACCGGCGAATATACGGGACACCGTCAATGGAAATGTACTATTCAGCTTAAATGACGGTGCTTTAATTGAAACATCCCCCGCAATAAATAAATGGGTTAAAATAGGGGTTTATGTAAAACTCACAAGTAAACAAATTGAAGCATTCAAACTTGAAAAAAACATCCCCTTAATGAATCAGGATGGAAAGACTATTGGGAAAACAATTAACCCGGTAGAAATTTCTATGATTGAAGAAGAAGTAGGTTACATTGAAGCATATACTCATCAGGATAACTTAAATATGGCATTTAATCCTGAAGTACAATTAATGAAAATATTAGCCTTGGGAAATTACCAGAAAAAAGCCCTTGAACCATTTATGAAAAAATTCGGATTTACGGAATACCAGGAAGATAATCAGCTGAAATTTACACAATATTTCATCTATGAAAGTACGGTTGTAGATTTTTCCCCTTTAGACAGAATTACCCTTTTGTTTGACAAACAGAATTTGGTAGGCTATTTTCATACCAGAAATATGGTAGTAAAAGGCTTTAAAACTCATGAATTAGTGCGGGGTCATAAATTAAGTGTTCTGGAAACCATGGCAAATCAGGATGTAAAAAACCTTAAACAAAAAAGGAATGCCTATTATAATTCAGTGGATTAAATAATATTGGCACATTCAAAAACCTCTTAATGTAAAATATACTTTACATTTGGTAAAAAAATAAATGAAGAACTATTTATTTCCGACGAGATTTAAAAATATCTCTGGATTGATTTTTTATCTAACCACTTTGATTGGCGCGGTTGTTTATATTTCAGATGTCAATATGGATGAACTATTGGTAATGAAGATACCCGCACTAATAAACGAACCCATTTTCACGAACAACATGGGGATGTGGATTGAAAATGGTCTTTTTGATGAACTCATCACTGTAGTTTTAATTATATCAGGCATTATCCATTCTTTTTCCAGAGAAAAAATGGAAGATGAATATATTTCCAGTATCCGGCTACAAGCCTTGACCTGGTCCATTTTTGTAAACTATGGTTTAGTATTATTGGCCACCCTTTTAATTTTTGGAATGGCTTATTTTCATGTAATGATCTTACATTTATTCTCCTTAATCATCCTTTTTAACCTTCGCTTTCAATATAAATTGAGAGCATACTATAAAATAAGCATCGATGAAGAATAGAATAAAAGTTTTGCGGGCGGAGCTTTCTATATCACAGGATTACTTAGCGCAACAACTCGGAGTTAGCAGGCAAACAATACATGCCATAGAAAACAATAAATACTCTCCATCCTTATCGTTAGGGATGAGTATTGCAAAATTATTTAACAAAACGGTGGAGGAGGTTTTTCAAATGGAGGAGGAAACAGAGAAAGAGAAATAATTATAATTTATTTTTTAAGTACCCCTGAGGCGGTAAGTAACCATCCGAAAATTAAGAGTGAACCACCAATGGGTGTTATTGGGCCTAAGAAAGGAATACTAATGTTGAGTATTGACTGGGTAGATAGAAGGTAAAGAGAACCTGAAAAAAGAATTATACCTAT
>BJGN01000129.1 GCA_014190515.1 Bacteroidota bacterium | reverse complement strand
TTTATGTTGGGACGCCACTTTCGGTTCCTTCTGTATCCTCTTTTTCTCCAACTTCGGCAACGAAGGGAAATACGGTAACTATTACAGGTAGTAATTTTAATGGTATATCATCAGTTAGCTTTGGTGGTATCGCAGCTACCTCTTTCACAGTTGTTAGCCCAACAAGTATTACCGCCATAGTTGGAAACGGAAATTCAGGTAATGTCTCTGTTACAAATTCTGCAGGAATAGGATCTCTTTCTGGATTTACTTATATAAATACTGCACCTACAATTACGTCATTTACCCCAACATCGGGTAAGACGGGTCAGGTGGTTAACATAATAGGAACAAATTTTACGGGAGCTACAGCGGTTAGTTTTGGTGGTATTGCAGCAACTACGTATACCGTAGTTAGTGCAACCAGCATCAATGCAACAGTAGCCGCAGGTGCTTCAGGCACGGTTTCAGTAACTACAGCATCGGGAACGGGAACATTAGCAGGCTTCACCTATTTACCTCCACCGACAATTGCGTCATTCAGCCCAATTTCGGCAGGAACAGGACAGACGGTAACTATAACGGGAACTAACTTTACGGGAACTACAGCGGTAAGCTTCGGTGGTACTGCAGCAGCTTCGTTTACCGTGGTTAGTGCAACAAGTATCACCGCAGTAGTTGCTGCAGGTACAACCGGTGCAGTGAGTGTAACCACATCAAATGGCATAGCCAGCAGAACAGGATTTACCTTTGTCCCAGCAACACCAGCACCGACGATTACGTCATTTACTCCAACATCGGGCAAGACGGGTCAAGTGGTTAACATTACAGGTACAAATTTTACGGGAGCAACAGCGGTGAGTTTTGGTGGAACGGCAGCAACTACCTTTACGGTAGTTAGTGCAACGAGCATCAATGCAACAGTAGGTGCGGGTACTTCTGGCACGGTATCAGTAACGACGGCATCAGGTACAGGAACATTGGCAGGCTTTACGTACCTACCACCACCAACGATTACGTCATTTAGTCCAACTTCTGCAGGAACAGGACAGACGGTAACTATAACGGGAACTAACTTTACGGGAACTACAGCGGTGAGTTTTGGAGGTACTGCAGCAGCTTCGTTTACCGTGGTTAATGCAACAAGTATCACCGCAGTAGTTGGAACAGGTAAATCAGGCAATGTTGGGGTTGTAACAGCGAATGGAGCGGTTACTAAAAGTGGTTTTACTTATCTTTCTCCTCCTACAATTTCCTCATTTAATCCAAAGTCTGCTGGTACAGGTCAGACGATAACTATAACAGGAACTAACTTTACGGGAACTACAGCGGTCAGTTTTGGAGGTACTGCAGCCACCTCATTCACAGTGGTTAGTGCAACGAGCATCACCGCAGTGGTTGGTACGGGTGCTACAGGTAGTGTGGGCGTAACCACGTCGAATGGTAATGCTAGCATAGCCGGATTTACCTTTTTAACCGCTATAACTGTTCCTCCATCAATTACTTCATTTTCACCGACCAAGGCTATTCCAGGATCAAATATTACGCTGTCAGGAACAGGTTTCAATCCGACATTAAGTCAAAATACAGTTTGGATTGGAGCTTCAAGGGCTACGATTTCTGCAGCAACAACAACCTCTATAACTGCTACAGTTCCAATAGGAGCAACAACAGATTATATTAGAATACTTAATTCAGGTACACAACAAGGTGCTCAATCAAATCAATTTTTTGTTTCTTCTTTTTCTCCATCAAAAGATAGTATTCAAAGTGCAGAGATTGCACCAAAAGTGGATTTAACAACATTGGGCGGTCCTGAAGATATAAGGGTCTCCGACTTAGATGGAGATGGTAAACCAGATATGATTGTCGCAAATTACACCGCTGGATCCATTTCAGTGTTTAGAAATACAAGTGTTATTGGGAATATTAATGTTGCCAATTTTGTGAGAAAAGATTTTACTTCAGGAACTGGAGCAACTTTTATTTCAGTGGCTGATTTGGATAATGACGGAAAGCAAGATGTAATTGTTGCCAATCAAGGGGAAAATACCCTTTCCATTTTTAAAAATATATCTACATCAGGAAATATTTCATTTAATGGTCCGGTAAAAATAGCTACACCTTCTACACCCGTCGGCATTGGAATAGGTGATTTCGATAAAAATGGTTGGCTAGATATCGTTACTGCAAATCATGGAAACGGTACAGTTTCCATTTTTACAAATAAAGGTATCTTTAATGCTATTTCCACCAATAATTTTAATCCTCGTTTTGGTCTGATTACTGGCTTAAATCCAATTACAATTGATGTTGCAGATGTAGATGGCGATTCAAAACCTGATATTGTGGTTGGAAATTACGGATCCAATTCTATTTCCATTTTTAAAAATAATTATATTTCTGGTGCTTTAGGTACTTCTTCATTTTCCACTAAGTTAGATTTTAATGCTGGAAATAAACCTGGTTATCTGAAATTGGGTGATATGGATGGTGATGCTAAATTAGACATTGTTGTATTAGCTGAAGGAAACAATAGTGTTGGGATTCTTAGGAATATTTCGACTCCTGGTGTTTTGAGTACGGCTTCTTTTGCTCCGCGGGTTAATTTTAATACAGGTATTACACCATATTATATTAGTGTTGGAGACTTAACAGGAAATGGAAAATTGGATATTTTGGTTACAAATTTTGGTGACGGTACGGCAACTGTTTGGCAAAATAAGTCGATTCCAGGAAGTATTACAAGTACCTCATTCTTCAAAAGATTAAATTTTACTGTAGGAACTAATCCTTATGCTGGACTTTTAGCCGATATAGATGGTGATGCTAAAACAGATATCTTAGTATCCAATACTGGTAGTAATACATTATCTATTTTGAGAAATACGGTTGGTGCCCAAATGATTGTGTCTCCAACGTCAACTACTTTACCTGCTACAGGAGGTTCATTGACTGCTTCTATTTCTTCAAACCTCGTTTGGAAAGTTACTTCTAATGCAAATTGGCTTATTCCAATAGGAGCGTCAGGAAAAAATAGCGGTTCTTTAAGAGTTACTTTTTTGGCAAATAACGGAATAGCCAGAAGGGGAATTATCACGTTTACTGCTGATGGACTCACAAGAACGATGGAAATAGTTCAAGCTGCTAAACCTGGCCTGATGAATCCAGCAAATGAATTGAATGGTGAATATTCAGAAAAACCTGAGGTAAATGCTAAAGAGTTTACACACATAGATTGGGAATTATTCCCTAATCCTTCTGATGGCATAATAAATTTGGCTGTTAAATTTTCAAATTTAGTAGAAACAGGGTTATTAACTGTCAGAGATATTCATGGCAGGATAGTTATCTCTATATCCAACGTAAGAACGGGTAATTATCAGTTCGATTTATCCTCTGAACCTAAAGGTACTTATCTGTTTTCTTTGCAAAATGAAAATGGTAAAGGACTGGTTATTAAACAAATTATCTTAAATTAATTAGCGTTAAATAAGCAATTAATCCTCTTATAATGTAAAATTATAAGGGGATTTTTTTATTAATATGTCTATGTTTATCTAGATAATTAAGTAAAGTTTCGGATTTGATAAAAATGGATAACCAGATATACAATTCTATTAGAAATTCCGGGTATTAAATAACCTCTTATATCATCAGTGGTAAAATGAAGCACCAAGGTCATTATTTCGTTCAATTATATACTCAAACATGTGCAGTTAAGTGAAGCTTCTGATTTGCATCTTAACAAGTTTGCATAGACCTTATGATTTAAAGGATTTTAAAGCTATAGAGTTTAGGATTTTTTATAGACCCCAATGGCCTACAGCGTCAGAAATCATACCAATGAATTACCGCTTTGGGGACCGGGTATCAAGGCATAATAACGACACTGTGGCTTTGGGTTTTCTGTGCACTACGCACAGAAAGTGTGTATTGCCCTGGGGGGAAGGCAGACACTGAAATGGAAAGGTTGGTTTGACCAACATATTGGGTGTAATTCTTTTGGAATATAATTTGTCCTGAGTTGTTCAAGAGTATCAATTGTAAAGGGAATTTTTCAGAAGAAAAATTTAGTGATAATCCTTCTGATATTGAAATTGGGTTATTTATAATAATAGAATTATTACTAGTTGATAAATCTACACTGGGTGTAGCTAAAACGGTGCTAAATGAGCAGATTTTAGACACTGTGGAGCAAAAGGAATAAAGATTTAATGATTTTAATCGCCAAAAATACTTCCGTCCAGTAATCAATTGTTTCGTCATATAGGACAAGGAATCCGGTGATATTTCATAACGGGATGTAATTAATGCCATATTGGGCATTGGAGAAACCTCAATGATATATTTGTAGGTTCCGGGCACTTTTTCCCAGGAGAAAGTAACTCCATTGGATAAATTTACTTGACTATTTTCCATCGGCATATTGACAATGGGTAAGGTTTGGCTGATTTTAAGAGGTAAATCTCCTTTAAATAATGTCGGAAAAAATTCATCTGCGTAGGCCCTCATGGTCATAACTTGCTCCTTACTGAATCTATTAGGACATGGATCTAATGAATATCCCATGATAAGAGAACCGTCGGAATAGAAACTCTTTCCCATGGGATCTACTAAAGGAATGGGGCTTTTTGAGCTATCACTGCAAGACCATCTAAGATTAAGATAATCTGGAGCCGTATCGCAAAATCCGTCTCCGGCATTTCGGCAATTGCTTCCATCCGCTCTTTCTACCTTTACATTTTCCCAATGTTCAGGCGCTTTTAAAGTATAATCGAAAGAAATGCCCTCCCAACCTTGAAAGGTATGGGGTAAACCCAGGAAATGTCCTATTTCATGAGCTAGTAAAGCACCTTTTACCTTATAACACTCGGAGGAAATAACAATTCCTTTGTTTATTCCTTGATGGATAACGTTAAAACCACAGGCGTCAAGCGCATTTTCTACAATGTAAACAGGTATGGCATTTGTTGATTTATACGATTGTAATAACTGCCCTAATTCAAACTCAGTTTCAATACCTTCATAGGTGGAAGAACTCAATATGGTTGGCTGACTTTCTAAATAAAAGGATATGTTAGCTTGTTTAAATAATTTATTTAAATGACAAATTTCGTCCATTAATTTCTCAGGAGAAATAGTACCAGACTGGCTATGTAACTTACCAGAGATGAAAATTTTTATAGGAAAATAAAGGGTGAGGGAACTACGTAAAAAACTTTCAATGGGTAATCGTTGTTGAAAACGTGTTACCCATTCATTATGAACACTGTTAACAGTGTTACAAGGCTTTAATGATTGTCCATAAGTATTATTAGACAACAAAAAAGCAAGTAAAAGGAACAATACGCGTAATTGCATAGTGCCTTACAGCTTTATAAAAACGATATGTAAATGCCTTGGGAAAAAATACTGCTTTTAAAGTATATTTTTCACCTCTCGGGGGTAAAGTAAAAGGTTTATTATAACATATCCAAAAAAAGGTGAATAAATTTTTAAAATATTTGTATTTTTATAGCAAATTCCAAGCAAACTAAACAAAAAAATTATCATGAGAAAGGTTACTGTGATCGGTTCCGGGAATGTGGGAGCTACTGTGGCGAATGTACTGGCGCACAAAGATTTAGTTAATGAAATTGTTTTACTCGATATCCAGGGGGATATGGCTAAAGGTAAAGCATTAGATATGTGGCAACAAGCCCCGGTCGATTATTATAGCACGCGTATTACTGGTACAGATGATTACGCGAAGACCGCCGATTCTGATATTGTCGTGATCACCGCAGGTATTCCCAGAAAACCAGGTATGTCAAGAGATGATCTTATTAGTACTAATGCTAATATCGTTTCTTCTGTTACTGCACAGATAATGAAGTATTCAGCTAATCCTATAATTATCGTAGTTTCAAATCCTTTGGATGTCATGACTTACGCCGCATGGAAGACATCGGGATTACCTTCTTCCCGAGTTTTTGGTATGGCTGGAATTTTAGACACCGCCAGATATAGAGCTTTTCTAGCGGAAGCGCTTAATGTTTCTCCAAAGGATATTCAGGCTGTACTCATGGGTGGCCATGGTGATACTATGGTTCCGCTTCCTCGTTATACTACCGTTAGTGGAATTCCTGTGACAGAGTTAATTGATGAAGCATCCTTAGATGCCATCGTTGAAAGGACAAAAGTTGGCGGTGGTGAATTAGTTAAGTTAATGGGTACTTCTGCCTGGTATGCTCCAGGTGCTGCTGCCGCCCAGATGGTGGAAAGTATTTTGAAAAATGAGAATAGGATTTATCCTTGTTGTGCTCTTTTAAATGGTGAGTATAATTTAAATGGCGTTTTTGTTGGTGTTCCAGTTAAATTGGGAGCTAATGGTATTGAGCAGCTGATAGAGTTAAAATTAAATGAGTCTGAAATGGCCCTTCTGAATGATTCAGCCGATCAGGTTCGTCAGGTTATGGAGGTTTATGATGAACTATCAAAATAAGTTTTTTTAAAATGATTACTTAAATCCATATCCCTCTGATTATTGGGGTATGGATTTTTTTGTAAGTCCCATTTACTTCCCCTGCTTGAACCCTTTACACTATTTATTGTTTAAGTAATAAACTTTTTTTAAATGGAATTTGGTCTCTTTAAAAAAGAATGGCTCAACGAAATGGTTACCAATAATGGAGATTCTGTATTGAATCTTACTTTTGAAAATCCTGTGCTATTGGTTTTTTTAAGGCATTTCGGATGTATTTTTTGTAAGGAAGCTTTGGTTGATATTTCTAAAAGTAGATCTAAAATTGAAACAGGTGGGCTTAAAATTGTGTTTGTCCACATGACAGATTTTGAAACAGCTGAAAAGAATTTCAATAAATTTGGATTGCTAAACGTCAATCATGTCAGTGACCCTAATTGTAGATATTATACTGCTTTTGGATTGGTAAAGGGGAATTTTAATCAACTTTTTGGATTGCAATCTCTTATTCGGGGCTTTTCTGCAGGTATAAAGAATGGGCAGGCACCAAGTGCGCAAATTGGCGATGGATTTCAAATGCCAGGGGTTTTTGTTATTGAAAACGGAGAGTTGAAAGAAAGTTTTATACATAATTTGTCTTCTGATAGGCCTGACTACTTGCAGCTGGCTAGTTGTTGTGTTATAAAGTAATATTAAATCGGTTTATATGATTGGGTGGAAATTTGGTGATGCTGGAAATCAGGATAAAGACAATAATGTTTTCAATCGGTTACTAAAACTGTTTAAGGAATTACTTCTTCACACCTCTGGTGATGTAGATGAAGCTTTATCGTGGCTAACAGAGCTCGATAGACAATACAAGTTGACAACACCTGAGTATGGTTTAGCTGATTTTATTCAAGATTTGAAGGATCAGGGCTTTATACGTTCTAAAGATGCTCAGTCTCCTGGATTGGTTCCCGCTCCTAAAATGGAATTGGCCATGCGAAAGAAGGCATTGGAAGATGTATTCGGTGATATAAAGAAGAGTAAAGCCGGGGGACATAATACCCGTCTCGAGGGCAGGGGAGATGAACTTACCTCTGAAAGAAGGCCTTTTGTTTTTGGTGATGCTTTAGATAAAATTGCCATGTCTGAGTCCTTAAAAAATGCTCAGGTTAATCATGGAATAGATTCTTTTAAACTATCCGAAAATGATCTTGAGGTTCAGGAAACTTATGATCAAAGTCAAATGTCAACCGTTTTGATGATTGATATTTCACATTCTATGATTCTTTATGGCGAAGATCGTATTACCCCCGCAAAGAGAGTAGCTATGGCTCTTTCAGAATATATAACTACGCGATTTCCAAAAGATACGCTCGATATTCTTGTTTTTGGAAATGATGCCTGGACCATTGAAATTAAAGATTTACCTTATCTCCAGGTTGGAC
>BJGN01000128.1 GCA_014190515.1 Bacteroidota bacterium | reverse complement strand
GTGGAGACGGCGAGAGTCGAACTCGCGTCCAAAACAGCACCCGTAAGCTTTCTACATGTTTATTTGCCGTTTTTGATCTCAATCAGAAGGTAGGTACAACAAAGGACACATTTTCTGACCCAGCTCTGAATCTTATTTTTCTTTATGAGCCACAAAGAAAAACCAGCCCGATTTTTTGGATGATACACTAGACGCAGGCTCTCTCAGGCGGCGTGCAGGCTATTTCAGCTGAGCTGAAAATAGCAGGCGTTTCGTGTAAAGGCTTACTAATTTCTAAAATTAGGCAGCCAAGGCGTAGTTATTTTCGCCGGTTGTTTTTCGATGGCCATTTGATAACGGAACTAACCATCAAGTTTCGACATGCTTACTTACAAGTTCACCATCCTGTCGATACCAGAACGTCCCCCTTATTTGATATTCACTTTTGAATATAATTCAATATACAAAATTAATCCATTTTTTGTTGCAAACTTCAAAAAAAAATATAAATTTGCTAACCTTAAAGAATATTTAATATTTTAAGTTTGGATTTACCCTTCCAAGTATTAAAAGAATCTTTAATCTTAAAAATTTAAGCATCTTATTAAAGATAAAATTATGCGAACAGGGTATTTTTAATTTTGGCTGAAAACAACTATCCACAACCCTAAACAATTTAAAAAATGGCTGCTGCTGTAAATGGGTCAACTAGTCTAACCCGAATCGGTGTTTTTTACGACGGAAATTATTTCCTCCACGTAAGTAATTATTATCATTATGTTCATGAAAGAAGAAGTAGATTAAGCTTAAAAGGTCTTCATGAATATATCAGACAACAAATCAGTCAACTCGAAGACAAGGAAGTTCGCCTTTGCCGCGTAGTTGATTCTCATTATTTCAGAGGTAGATTAAGTGCTAGTGAAGCTAGTCAACGAGGAAATTTACTTTATTACGAACGAGTATTTGATGATATTTTAATGGGAGAAGGTATCGTCTCTCATTATTTGCCTGTAAAAATAATTAATGGTAGAAGACAGGAAAAAGGTATTGATGTATGGCTTTCTTTAGAGGCTATTGAAATGGCTTTTAACGATCATTTTGACGTGGTTGTTTTGGTGGGTTCTGATAGCGACTATGTGCCTTTAATGCGAAAACTAAACGGTATGGGTAAACATACCATATTGCTTAGTTGGGACTTTGAATATACCGATGAGGAGGGACATAGATTCAGTACCAGAACGTCTCAGGACTTATTGGAAGAGGTAACATATTCTCTACCCATGCACGAAATTATTGACGATCCAAACGAGAGTGATTTTGACTTAAACCGTCTGTTCGTTCCAAAACAATTTGATAAAGCATTTGGCACTAAACCATTAGAACCAACTGAACCAGTGATTGTTCCTCCTCCTATTAATCTGGAGGATCACGATGATATCATTCAACTCGACACAGATCGGTTCGAAAGTATTGTCTTATCCATCAAAGATGGTTATGGCTTTATTAAATATCCACCAGATAACGTTTTCTTCCATTTCTCAAGTCTTAAAGACTTTGATTTTGAAGAACTTAGAATTGGTGACCGAGTTGAGTTTAAAATTGAAGCCAAAGATAATGGCAGATTGACCGCTGAGGAAGTTTTTGTTTTAGAATAAATTAGTCTTTTATATAATCTTCCAGGTAAGAAAAGGATGGCATTAATGCCCCTTTTCTTACTATGGTTGCCTTCGCTATTTTAGAGGTGTTGCCAGCTAATAGATCAGGTAATACTCCTAAAATAAACTTTTTCCCAAAAGCTACCGATGCGTCTCGTGGAAGTTCATTAGGAAGATTATCAATAGCCATTACATCCACCCCCTTTTCATCTGTAGGGTAAGATTCCCCATTCGTTTCGGGAATATAGCTATATATAGGTTCTTCTATTGAGCTGGCTCGCAGAGTAGATGGAACGGAGCTTACCGGAGCAATATCGCAGGTTAAATCTGCTATCACTTTTATCCTGAAGGAATCTTTCATCATTTCTTCTCTTGTAAAGAATACAGGCGCTTCAAAATTCCAGTAAATACCATTTATAAAAATATCTGCCCTTTCAATAAACGGCGTAAAATTGGCAATATATTCAGAAGGAAAACGATGAAAATGCTCTCTGTTAAATTTAGTTCCATCCTTACGCAACAAGTAATCCTCACCCTTTAATTGCACGAAAACTGGTTCATCAAAGGATTGGCTTAGAAAAGTGGCAGCATCTGTTTTCCTAATTCCCATATCCATCAAAACACTGGCAGCACCTTGTCCTACCCTTCCCGTGCCTGTTAACACTATTTTTACCGGAGGCCATTGAATGTACCTGTAAGTATCTACAGCTTCCTGATAATCTTCTAATTGATACATTCTGGGTAAAGAAAATTGTTTCGTCCGCCTCCCCCAAGTAAATAAAGCATTGTGAGCGCCTACCATTCCTGCAAAATCACCAAAAGCTATTAACCGTTGATTATTATCATCCGTAATTAACTCAAAATCAATTAATTCAATATTTTTTCGACAAATGGCTTGAAGGAGTTTTTTATTTGAGGCTTGTTTTTTTATGGTATGTGAAAAAAACATATATCTTTTTTCTTCAATTAGATCTTCTACAGGCACTTCTTTTATACCAATAAGAAGATCACAATCACTTACATCGGTGGAAAGAGAAACACCCACTTTTTCGTACTCAGCATCTGAAAAACATCTGTTTTTTGAAGGTTGTACCTTTATTTTTACAGGACAAGTGTCCATAAGGTATTTACATTGAGCCGGACTCAATACAACGCGATGATCAGGTGGATTTTTACCCTCCCGAATTATTCCAATAGTTAACATATAAAGGTTTGTGTGGCAATTCTAACCCAATATAATATCCTTTTTGTAATATGACCTATGATTTTTAAAAAAAATCAATTCCATGATTGTATATTAGTAGAAAAAAGATGAAATTATCTATAAGCGGCGTTTTTCCACCAATGCTCACACCATTCAAAGAGGATGGTAAGTTGGATATTGAAAGTCATCTGTTTAACCTGGAAAAATGGAATCAGTCACCTCTTTCAGGTTATCTGGTTTTGGGATCTAATAGTGAGACGGCATATTTAACTGAAAATGAAAAGCTTTTCCTAGTTGAAAAAACAGCTGAATCTATGCCAAAAGATAGATTATTAATGGCTGGGACTGGTATGGAATCAACGCAAGAAACTATTTCATTGACACAAAAAGCCGCTGAAAGGGGCGCTCAGGCAGCCCTTCTTCTCACTCCTTTTTATTATTTAGGCAATATGTCGGACGCAGCCTTAGCGAAGCATTTCATTAAAATAGCCGACGAAGTTGACATTCCTATTCTTATTTATAATGTACCTAAATTTGCTCATGTTAATGTTAGTAGTGGCCTTTTAGCTTCTCTTAAAGACCATCCAAATATTATTGGAATGAAAGATAGTGCGGGAAATATTAGTCAATTAATTCAATATCAATCTATTATTTCATCAGATTTTAATTTATTGGTAGGAACTGCTGCTTTATGGTACCCTGCTTTAACCCTTGGAATAAATGGTGGCGTTATGGCACTGGCTAATATCCTTCCCGCTGAATGTGTTAAAGTCCAATCTTTAATAAATGAAGGTAAATGGAATGAGGCGGAATATCTTTATAGGGCTATCTTCCCAATAAATCATGCCATTACCGCTACTTTTGGAGTGGCTGGATTAAAATACGCAGCCGATGTATTAGGATATAAAGGTGGATTTGTCCGAAGCCCGCTTCTTCCTCTGACTGATTCACAAAAACAAACTGTAAAAGATTTGCTTATTAAATCTAACTTCCTTTGAGAGAATCAACTGCAAAAAATATTGGTGATTACATCAGTGAATTTGAGCCAAAATATCAAGCATTGCTTATTCAAATGTGGGAAACGATATCGACGGCAGCACCCGAAGCTACCGAAGCCATAAAATATTCTATGCCTACCTTTGTTCTAAATGGAAATCTTGTTCATTTTGCTGCCTTCAAAAATCACATTGGCTTTTATCCAGGACCCGCGGCAATCATTTATTTTTCCTCTGAACTAGCATCCTACAAAACATCAAAAGGGGCTATTCAATTTCCAATAAATCAAGACCTTCCCCTTTCATTGGTAACTAAAATCGTCCAATTTCGTCTGGCTGAACAATTAGCAAAAAAGAAAAAATAGTCACCCAAAAGACCTGCTCATGAAAATTATTCATATACCATTATTAATCGTTTATTTCGCATTCTTTCAGCCCCCTTCTCTGTCAAAAACTTTTATTGTAGTGCCAATGGGGGGGAATACCTTTCAAACGAATGGCGCAAATAACGACCAACTTGATAAAAATGGTATTCAACTTTGGAATGATTCAGAAAGTGTTTGGAGCACCTACATTTATTCAGAAAATTCAAGGAAAGTATCAGTTTCCATTGAATATTCGTCCATTCAAACTAATAATGTATTAGACATAAGATTAAATCAAGGAAAATTTAAGTCTTTAGTTTTCAAAAAATCTTCTAATCAATTATCCAGTGCAGGTACTTTTACCTTTAATAAAGGATATAACATCATCCACCTAAAAGCCAATGCAAAAGGGAAGGCACCTTTTCCGAAAATAAAAAATTTAAAGATTTATTTCCAGGGAAAGGATGATTTTAAATTTGTCAGAGATAATATTGATCAACGATTTTACTGGGGAAGAAGAGGACCTTCCGTCCATTTGTCTTATGAAATGCCTGAAAATGTAAAAGTGAAATGGTTTTACAATGAAATGACGATACCAAAAGATAAAGACCCCATAGGTTCGTACTTTATGTCCAATGGATTTAAAGAAGGATATTTTGGCATTCAGGTGAATAGTATGAAAGAACGAAGAATTTTATTTTCCGTTTGGAGCCCCTTCCCAACGGATAATCCGAAGGAAATTCCAGAAAATCAGAAAATCAAATTATTGAAAAAAGGAGGAAATGTCTATACAGGTGAATTTGGAAACGAAGGTTCTGGTGGTCAAAGCTATCTTGTTTATCCTTGGAAATCTGGCGTTACTTATCAATTTTTAACTTCAATAGAGCCTGATAATCAAGGAAATACTACCTATACTGCTTATTTTAAAGATCCTGAAAATACGAAGTGGATATTAATTGCCAGTTTTTTACGACCCCAAACAAGTACCTGGTATACCAGGGCACATTCTTTTCTTGAAAATTTTAATGACGAACTGGGGTATTTAAACAGAGAAGTTCAATACCAGAATCAATGGGTTGTTGATGAAAATGGAAAATGGTATTCCTTGTATAAGGCGAAATTCACCGGCGATGATATTGCCAGAAGGCAATATAGATTAGATGCAGACGGAGGTATTAAAGGTGCCTCATTCTTTTTACGTAATGGAGGATTTTTCAACTCCACAACCCCTTTAAACAATAGTTTTAGTCTGCCTCCTTCTACCCAAAAACCCGATATAGATTTTAACATTCTGCCTTAACTTTTTATTTAACTATTACCTTAGAAGATGAACAATTCCCGTATGAAATTCCTTAAAAGATTTCCCACTTTTCCGAAACCCTTCAATCTCTGCTTTCCAAAGGTATGTACCAGCATTTAACATCTTGTTTTTATACATACCATTCCAACCTTCCTCTATTGAATTGGAGAGAAAAAGGAAATTCCCCCAACGATCATAAACTTCTAGTTTCAGGGAAATGATGTCTTCTCCATAGATAAGAAAAATATCATTCACCTGATCGCCATTCGGACTGAAAGCATTTGGCGCAAAAAATTTGGTCGGACATTTTTGAGTTAATAACAAAGTATCAAAACCTGTACATCCAAAGTCGTCCCAAACCTGGACTTTAAATTCTCCTGCATCAGCAACCTCAAAAAAAGGCAAACTGGATTCATCTTGCCATTTGTAAGAATTAAATGAACCTGGATTTAATCGCACATTAAAATTTAATTCATCGGGACATATAAAGGCATCTTTACCCAAATTGGGTAACGGATTAGAAATAACTTTTAGTTTAGTTCTTGAAGTGTATGTTGGACAGCCATCTAAATACCCTACCACATCATAATCGGTTGACATATTAGATTTTGTATTAAATATTTGAGGATATTTTTCATTAAGGGTGGAACCATTAGCACCCAGCCATTTATATTGTTCAGATAAATCATCTGTCAGTGTTAGCTGAATATCATCTCCTTCACAAACCTGAAAAAGATCAGGAACTTCTAATTTCCTACGCATGGTAACATTCAAATCACCTTTCACCGTATCTACTAACTTCAGGCAATTATCCAGTATCGTCAATTTAACGGGATAAATACCCACTTGTGGGAAAGCTCTTTTAAAGGTGTATGAAACAAACGTATCCGTTTTTCCAAAATCCCAGAACAAATTAAATCTCGGTGGCTTCAAACCGATATCAAAAAGGATAGAATCATTGACGCACCCCCCTTCAGGAATAGGGCTTGCATTGATAGGTTTAAAACTTGCTCCACCATTATAAGCATAAGATTCCGCATTTCCATAACCATAGGCAGTAACAGAAATGCCGCAACCAGAAGAAATAAGAGTATGTGAACCTGCATTCACCTTAATTCTTGCAAAAGCATATTTTGAATGACCTTTAATTGACCCGATGACTCCAATCATGGAACCCAAAGGAATGCCATCAAGCGTAACTTTAGCAATATCTGAGGCTAATGCTACCACGTTTAAATAGTTTTCAGTGATTTGTTGCAAACTTGAGTTATATAAAGTTACTGTATCCCTTATTTGCTCAATACTATTCAATAAAACCATGGATGGATCGCCAACAGTATGACCTCCACAAGCATTTCCAACATTATACTGTGCCACAGCGATAGGTTTATTCGAGTTTATAAAGGTAGATTCATACTTTTTATATTCTATAAAGGTACCCGCAGAAAGATTATATTTTTCAATGGTTGCGCCTTGAACTTCCACGGTAGTATTATCCTCAGAAGCAAAAATTCTAAATAAATCATAGGTGACCTGTGCACTAAGTACTGTAACAAATTGTTTACCCCAAGTACTTACTGGATACATTTGTTCAAGTAAATTATCCCGGTTCAGGCACCCTGCAGGCATGGGAGTATAAGTATTTCCAGCAAATAAGGCAAAAGGTTTATTCCCTTTAATTCTCGAACCCGTAAGATCACCATCTGCCAATGAAGCCTGCACCTGATAAGTTTCACCCGGTCCTAACACAATATTTGTTTGATGACCTTTAGAACGGCCACCTTTAGTAGGTGTTGAGAATAAAATTTCTATTTCCGTATTAGGCTCCGAACCCACAATAACGAATTCCGACGGATAAATGGTATTATTGTTTTGGTAACTATTGTAGGAAATAGCATAGTAATCGTTTCCAAGAGCATCAACAGGTAAAACGATAGAAGCCTCTGATCTGTAAGTAGCATACTGATGCATATAAACGCTTATATCCTTATCACTTGAAATATAAATTCCATTTTTATTCACATTTTCTGATCCAACCGTTTCTGCTGATTTTGGTAAAGTGACTAAGGTAACTTGATTTGGAGCGACAGAAAAGGATTGATTCCAACCAATTAGTGGCATTTCAACGAGTCCTGCCGCAGCATATTTTGAAGTAATCATAACCACCATGGTATTTTGTCCCACATTGATATGCTCCATAAAAGCGAGCCTAAAATTAGTCCCTTCATTAGACTGGCCAGGAAGAAAATAAATTTGTAGTGTAAAAAAAGTAGCTATCAAATACCTCATTTAAAATGATTTTGTCTTAAAATCCTTATAAAAAACAGACTAAAACTTCATACTCACTAAAATTAGACATAAAGATTCATTAGAAGTACATTCTATCTACCAATATAAAATATTACCTTTATT
>BJGN01000127.1 GCA_014190515.1 Bacteroidota bacterium | reverse complement strand
CTCCTCGTTTTAATTTGGTTAATCAAAGGATTTTCTTTATCCCTTTTAGCTCAATCATCAGTCATTTATGATATTGTGATTATGGGCGGACGAGTGATAGATCCCGAAACTAAACTTGATACCATCAAAAATGTGGGAATACTCAACAACCGAATTGCCCAGATCAGTTCTGAACCCCTGAAAGGTAAAGAAATAATCAATGCAACTGGTTTAGTAGTATCCCCGGGCTTTATTGACCCACATGTTCACGGCTTAACTAATCAGGAACAGGAATATCAACTGCACGATGGCATTACAACTGCTTTGGAGCTAGAGATAGGTGTACCATTTTTAGGAGAATGGTATGCTTCCAGACAATCAAAGGCACTTATCAATTATGGAGCAAGTGCCAATTGGGGGTTTGCCAGAATGCAGGCACTGGAAAAATATCAGCAGGAACTACTTGAATTAAAACAAGATATTGCCAATGGTAATCCTCACGCGGCAGTCGTTAGTCTGGGTATGACCTATGACAAAACCCTTGACACAGCACAATATCATAATATGCTGGTTAATATCAAGAACGAATTAGCAGCAGGTGGTATTGGTATTGCTGTTTTTATTGGATATGTACCTGGGGCAAGTAACGAAGAGATTTTCCGGGTGTATCAATTGGCAGGTGAGATGCAGGCAACTATTTTTAGCCACGTGCGTGAACCTAACCTCACTGCTGTACAGCAAGCTATTTCTGATGCCGTTTTGACCAATGCTCCCTTACACATTGTCCATATCAATAGTGTGACTTTGGGGCAAATCAAATTGGGTATCGAAATGGTGCAAATTGCCCAAAAAAGAGGATTCAACATTACAACCGAAATGTATCCCTACACTGCTGCAGCAACGGGAATATACACCAATTTGTTTTCTGATGGCTGGCAGCAGCGTATAGGTATATCTTATGAAGATCTTCAATGGGTCGCTACAGGTGAAAGACTTACCAAAGAAACCTTTGAAAAATATCGAAAGACAAAAGGGGCTGTAATTTTACACATGATGAAACCTGAATGGATTCAGGCAGGAATAGTTATGGAGGGTGTGATGATAGGCTCAGACGGAGGTACTTATTCCCCTTTGACTCACCCGCGTACAGCAGGCACTTATGCAAGGGTTCTGGGTAAATATGTCAGAGAAGACAAAAAGTTAGATTTACTTACCGCCATCGGGAAAATGACTTTATTACCTGCCAAAATGCTTGAAAAAGTAGCTCCAATGATGCGTTATAAAGGAAGAATACAAGTAGGTGCTGACGCTGACATTACCATTTTTAATCCCAATACTGTGATTGATAAAGCTACTTTTGAGGATGGTCTAAAGTTCTCCGAAGGGATGTCGTACGTAATGGTAAATGGACATTTTATTTTAAAAAATGGAGAAATGGTAAAAAACGTTTTTCCCGGGCAGCCCATCTATGGAAAATTTAAGAAGTAGGTTTCCCCGAAATATTTTTGACGAAATAATGGATTGAATATGAATGTATCAAAAGAAATCATGGAAAAGTGGGGTGGTGAAACATTAATCATTCATTTGGATAAAGACACACAGTCCATCATACTCATTGCTATTCATTCCTCGCAAATAGGACCTGCTGCAGGAGGATTGCGAATGAAAAAGTATAAGAATCTGGAGGATGCCATTACCGATGTACTGAATCTGTCCCAAGCCATGACTTCCAAATTTGCCATGGCAAACATGAAATGGGGCGGTGGTAAAACGGTAGTTTATCTGACACGCGATCTTGATAATACCGAGCGTGAACTGTTTTTAATGAGATTTGGAGATATATTGAAAAGCCTTCAAGGTCGCTATTATGTCGGTCCCGATGTCGGCACTTCGTCCGAAGATATGGATATTATCTACCATACCGGCAAGCCTTATGTTTTTTCCAGGACGGTCAAAGCCGGTGGTGCAGGTTCTTCTTCCGTTCCAACAGCTTATGGCGTTTATGCGGGGATAAAAACAACCTGTAAGTTTCTTTTTGGTACAGAGCGCCTGGAGGGCAGAACCATTTTTATACAAGGACTCGGAAACGTAGGGCAAATTTTATTAAAAATACTTCTGAAAGAAAATGCACATGTCATTTTTACTGATACAAACACGGAATTGGTAGATAGGATATTAAACCAAGAAGAAAAAGTCCAGTTTCTGCCACCTGAAAAAAGCTATGATGTAGCATGTGATATTTTCGCTCCCTGTGCGCATGGCGCTATTCTCAACCCCAATACTATTTCCCGATTAAAATGTAAAGGTATAGTGGGTGCCGCTAACAATCAATTGAGTGAACCGGAAGACGCTGAAAGATTGAAACTAAGGGGTATTCTCTATGCACCTGATTATGTAGTGAACTTAGGCGGTGCTATGGGCATAACGGCCATTGAAGCAGAAGGGGCCTCGGAAGAAGAAAGTATTGAAAAGGTGCAAAAAACCATTTCTGAGACCTTAGAGAAAATATTCATCAACTCGAAAAGTGATGATACAAACACCATAGAGGCAGCCGTGAAAATAGCCCAACAACGGTTAGAAAAATACTTCTCTAACACAATTGAAATCTAAATACTAAAAATATGAAAGAAAATACCACTGGTATTTGGAAAAATGAAGAGCAAGCCGAATTTTTTTTGAATGAAACATTGCAAAAAGCATACAAAGAATGTCCAAGTGCTCGAAATTTTGCCGATCTCATTCACAATGAAATTGCCATAAGGTTAAGAGATATTATTGACCATATAACTTTCTCCCATCAGGATTTAATCCCCGGCTTAGAGGCTAATGGCTGGAAGGAAGATGGAAATTCAGGGATTTATCGCAATGAATCTGGTATATTTCCAGCCTTTATTTATGAGAAAGGAACGCGTAAAGTCGCTTTTAAGGTTGAATTTATAGATGATTTTCTAAAAGCCAATAATCTTCATCGGGAGGTGCTCGGACAAGCGGGAAGTCAATTGCGGATGGCAGAAATTTTTAGCGGAAAAGAAACCTCTTTTTGGGCGGTAGAAAGACATGGGACAAAATCTTTTTCTATTGAAGAACAGTCAGAAGAAATAATTAATCAAGCACAATTTCACCAACACATTTTTAGAACCCGACAACGATTATTTGATGATGTGACAGAGGGTCTTGAAAATACTGAAAATTTAGTCCATGCGGCAGTTGAGGCCATTGGTGCAGATTGGGCGTGTGACCTCTTTTTAAGGGCTGAACGAGAATACTGGATGTCAAGAAATCGGGCGGGCAGGGTTCAAAAAGAACGACAAGATAAATTTGGTATGGGTTGGGCTAATCAAGATCACCACACCTTTGACAGTTCACGTCAATATTTCTATCGAACCATTCGTATTTTGGAAAAATTAGGCTTTGAATGTCGGGAACTCTTTTATGCAGGCGCGGGAGCGGGATGGGGGTCACAGATTTTGGAGCAACCAGTTTTGCAATCGGTCATTTTTGCAGATATTGACCTGGCACCTGAAGAACTGGATATTGATTTCGCACATGATTCGAACATCAAGCCACTATATCCTTATCGTCGCGCAGGACTTTGGTGTGCTATGCATGGTGAAAGTATATTGGAAGCGGGCCTTAATCACTTGGAATGTATGTTTGATGCCAAACGATTCAATGAAATTTTTGCCAGATTAAATATAGACATGATGCAACCGTTTTCTGATTTTCCTCACCTTTACCAAGCGCTGACCGTAGGAGAATGGTGGTCAGTTGACCCAAAAAGAATAGCTGTTTTAGAGGCAGAAGGACATATTACGGAAGAAGAGGCCGAAGATTTCAGGAAAAATGGTCTATTGGTTCTCATTTCGAAAATTTAGAACGGAATAATGGATTTAAAGGATTCAATCAGCACGGAATTGATGATGTGTTGAGGGTGATTGACCCGAGAAAACAATTACTGGGTAATTAAACAGAGCAAAAAAATAGGTTTGCTCTTCTATGTTTTTTTAAATCCATAATATCTGTTGAATGAATAAAGCAATCGTTTTGACCAATGGTCTATTTTTAAAAATTAATGCCAAAACAGCTCACGGGCTAGTCAGAGGAACAGAAAAATTTGAGATTATTGGCGTTGTGGATGGTATAGAAACTGCAGGAAAAGATGCGGGGGAATTGTTGGATGGTAAAAAACGGAATATTCCTATTTTCTCCGATGTAGAAAAAGCTGTAAATGCACTCCCTGAAATCAATTTTCTAATTGTCGGTGTGGCAACCCTTGGTGGTGTTTTTCCTCCTGATATGCTTGAAATCATTAGAAATGCCATCCAAAACAAAATCTCGATTGTCAATGGCCTACATGAATATCTTTCTGAAAAAGAAGAACTTGTTTCGCTTTCCAAAGAAAATAACGTTGAATTGATAGATATTAGAAAACCAAAATCCAGGAAAGATTTGCATTTTTGGACAGGTGAAATTTGGACAGTCAAAGCCCCCATCATTGCCGTTTTGGGTATGGATTGTGCAATGGGCAAACGTACCACTGCAAGAATGATAAAAGAAGCGTGCTTAAGAGAGGGTATCAATATGCAAATGATCTATACAGGCCAAACAGGTTGGCTTCAAGGCGGAAAATACGGATTTATATTTGATTCTACACTAAATGATTTCGTTTCCGGCGAGATAGAACATGCCATTGTGAGTTGCTGGAAGGAGACAAAAGCGGATTTTATATTACTTGAAGGGCAATCCTCTCTCAGAAATCCAAGTGGCCCTTGTGGCTTTGAATTTTTGATTTCCGGCCATGCAAAAAACGTGATATTAGTTCATGCACCTAAAAGGCAATACTTCGATAATGAAGAACATTTCGGTGAAATTCCAAGCTTAGCATCAGAAATCGAAATTATTTCAAAATTGGGTTCAAAGGTCATTGCATTAGCTTTAAACACTGAGGGGTGTACTTTTGAAGAAAGTAAATTTTATCAAGAACATTATCAGAATTTGCTCAATATTCCTGTGTTATTACCGATTGAAGAAGGTGTAGAAAAAATAATCCCTACATTAAATGCCCTAAAACCATGAAAATTGTTGAAGTAAAGCCTTATTTGAAAAAACTTACCCTAACGAAGCCATATACCATTGCCTACGATACAATAACGGATGTAGAGCTTGTTTTTCTTGAAATAACGCTCGAAAACGGCATAATTGGTATTGGCTCTGCAAGTCCGGCAGAAGCGGTAATTGGCGAAAATTCCCAACAAACATTTAGCAATCTTCAATCCGGATTTGTTCAAAATCTTGTAGGAAGAGATATTCGCCACTTTCTGCAGATAATCTTTGAAACAAAACAAATTTTCCCACTATTGGCCGGCACTCAGGCTGCCATTGACATTGCGCTTCATGACGCTTTTTGTAAATACTTAGATATATCGGTAGTTGATTTTTATGGTCAAAAAATATCTTCCTTACCAACTTCCGTAACTATAGGCATAATGGATGTTAATGAAACCCTTGAAGAAGCGCGAAATTTTGAGCAATTAGGATTTAAAATTTTAAAAGTCAAAACAGGCTTAGATGTAGATACCGATATTGAGCGAATCATAAAACTTCGAGAGGTATTTAAAAATCGGCTAAAAATAAGAATAGACGCTAATCAGGGGTATTCAATCAATGATTTATTGAAGTTTTATCAAGCCACTAAAAATCTTGATGTTGAATTGATTGAACAGCCTGTTTTGGTTGGAAAAGAAGACACGTTAGATGCTTTGGGTGAAGACATTAGAAAAAAGATTGCCGGCGACGAATCTTTGAAAAATGCAAAATATGCCATTCAATTTGCTAACAAAAAAACCTTTGGAATTTACAATATCAAACTGATGAAATGTGGTGGAATTATTGGAGCAAAAGATATTGCCAGTGTAGCTCAAAATACAGGAATTGATTTATTCTGGGGTTGCAACGATGAGAGTATTGTAAGTATCACCGCGGCATTACACGTGGCTTACAGTTGTCCCAATACTAAATATATTGATTTGGATGGCAGTTTTGATTTAGCAGAAGATTTAGTAAAAAATGGATTCTCACTTTATGATGGTTACATGAAAATTAGTAAACAACCTGGTTTTGGTTTTGAAAAAATATAAATCTCACTTAAAAAAATGAATAAACTTATTGCAAAAATTGGTTTACGGTCGGCAATTATTCTGGTTGTCAGCGTCATTGTTGGTTCAGGCGTATTCAAAAAAATGGCTCCAATGTCAGCTGAGCTAGGTTCTCCCACCTTAGTGATTGCTTGTTGGGTTTTGGCAGGGTTTATCAGTTTAGCGGGGGCACTATCCACTGCCGAAATGGCTGGTATGTTTCCAGATTCTGGCGGAGAATATCATTATTTTCAACGAATTTACGGTCGTTTTTTTGCATTTCTATATGGTTGGGGCAACTTTACCGTCATGAAATCGGCTGCCATTGCTGCATTGGCCTATATATTTGCTCAATCACTCAATAGCTTTATTTCACTGCCTCAGTCTTCGACTGATTTTTTTCTTTTTCAAAACTATGGAGTCAAACTCTTAGCCTCATTCCTTATTTTTACCTTAAGTTTTTTGAATTATAGGGGCGTCATTTTTGCTGAAAGATTGAGTACATTACTTACATCCTTGATGATACTGTCCGTATTATCTATCATCTTTTGGGGCTTTTTCTCTGGAAAAGGTAGTCTGGATAATCTAACAAGCCGTAGTGTTCATTTCGATATTAATAAATTAGAGGGTCTTGGCTTACTCAAAGCGATGACCATTGCCAGTTTGGGAGCATTTTGGGGATATGAAGGTTGGAATCAAATTGGTTACATTGGCGAAGAGGTGAAAAATCCGAAGAAAAATCTTCCTTTGGCGTTAGGTATCGGTACGCTTATTGTAATAGTGATTTATGTTTTGTTAAACACCGTTTTTGCCTATATTTTTCCGATAGATTACTATATCTCATTGAACTCCGAGCCTAATAAGATTGTAGCCGTTGAAGTGGCTAATAAAATTTGGGGTAGTATTGGAGCAATTTTCGTTGCGTGTTTAATTATGGCCACAACACTCAATTCTGCGAATAGTTCCATTTTATTGACCGCAAGAATTCTTTATGCTATGGCAAGAGATGGCATGTTTTTTAAAAGTGCAAATTCTATTCATCCTAAATTTCAAACCCCCTACAAAGCTATTTTTATTCAAGCTATGTGGGCGAGTCTTTTAGTTTGGTCGGGGTCATTTGACCTACTCACTAATATACTCGTATTTGCAGCTTTCATTTTTTACGGTGCCACTGCCTTGTGTGTTATTATTCTTCGAATAAAAGAGCCTGATATTCCTCGCACCTACCGGGTATTTGCCTATCCGTTTATGCCTGTTATTTTTCTTTTATTCAGTCTGCTTTTGTTGGTTATTACAACGATAAACCAACCGAAGGAAGCACTTTTAGGTCTAGGTTTAATCGCTACCGGTATCCCTTTTTACTGGTATTGGCGAAGGACATAATAAATTCTTCAAAACCATATTTCTTCTCCCTTTTTAAGAAATTGACTTACATGTAATTTGTCTGTCATTTTTCTCCAATCAAAATAGCTATCAGGAATAGAAATATCAGGAATAGAAAATGGTGATCCTTTACTTAGATTCATAAAACACTGTAAACACATACTAAGATAGTGGACCTTTGATAATACAAGCAAAAGATTTACCTCGCTGTGTATTTTTATATGTGCTATTAAGATAAGGGTTGAACTGAATTAATATTTTTGATTTCATCCAGAAACAATTTTGTTAACCATAAAACTTTTAATCCAATATACTTCCCTTCCACACCATTCACATCTACATATAATTTGTTTGGAAAAGCGCTTTAAAAGGTAATACTTTCATTCGTATTAAAATACCAATATTTAAATGAGGATTGACACCCAC